>NZ_JBEPAA010000149.1:0-6953 GCF_040298365.1 Kitasatospora sp. NPDC001603 | reverse complement strand
GGCTACAACCTCGCCGCCCTCCCCCTCGCCGCCACCGGCCTCCTGAACCCCATGATCGCCGGCGCCACCATGGCCTTCTCCTCCGTCTTCGTGGTCACCAACAGCCTCCGGCTGCGCCGGTTCCAGCCCGCCGCCCGGCCCTGAGACCGCGCCCCCGCAACGCCGAGGGGCCCGCCCACCGCGCGTGCGGTGGGCGGGCCCCTCGGCGTCTCCCGGAGCGGTCAGCGCCCGAGCAGCTCGCCGCCGTTGCAGTGCATGATCTCGCCGGTGATGAAGCCGGCCTCCGCCGAGGCGAGGAAGTAGACCGCCGCGGCCACCTCGCCCGCCTCGCCGATCCGGCCGAGCAGCGTCCGGGCCGCCCGGCGCGACACCTCGGCCTCGTCCAGCCGGGGGCCGAAGAACTCGGTGCCCGCCACGGTGCCCGGGGCGACGATGTTGGCCGTGATCCCCGAGGTGCCGAGCTGCGCGGCCAGGAAGTGGTTCCAGGCGTGCAGCGAGGCCTTGGCGGCCCCGTACGAGCCGGCGCCGCTCAGGGCGGCGATCGAGCTGACCGTGACCACCCGGCCCGAGCCCGGGGTGAGCCGGTCGCGGATGGACTCGGTCAGCAGCACCACGGTCAGCACATTGCGCTCGAAGTCGCCGCGCCAGCGGGCCAGCAGGGCGTGCGGCCCGCCACCGATCACGGTCTCCCGGCTGCCGGCGTTGTTCACCAGCACGTCGATCCGCTCCGGTAGTTCACCCAGCGCCGCCTCGACGTCGTCGGGGTCGGCGAGGTCGCGGACCAGTGGGGTGACGTTCGGTCCGAGGTCGGCCGCGGCCCTTTCGAGCACCGCCCGCCGACGGCCGACGATCACCACCCGTTCGCCCGCCTCGGCGAACCGCCGCGCCACTTCGTACCCGATACCCGTGCCACCACCGGTGACGACGACGTTCCTGGCCATCTGCGCACTCCCTCCCCAGTTCCGCCGCCACGCTGCGAGGGTGCGGGGCGGTCCGTACCGGAATGCCACGATTCCTATCACGCTCGGTTGCCGTGACTGCGGGGAGGGTGACGTAGCCGCCGCCGGGAGGTGTGATATGGGCGGGCCACAGCCCGCACACGGAGCGTGGCGAGAGGCAGCTCACACCCCCCGGGCGTAACTTCTCGCACCCTGATACGTCTTAGGTTGGTAGTGCGGCAGTTTTTCGGTGGGCGGAGACGTGGCGAACGGCATCACGTCGCCGCACGGCCACCACTGCCGCCGACGGGGCTCCGGCGGGCCCCGGGACGGTCGCCGACGGTTGGCGGCCTTCGCGCACGACGCCGGGGTGTGGCGGGTCTGGGACGCTTTGAGCGGCCGTCCCCGGCTGCGGCCGCCCCGGAGTCGTGCGCTGTACCTCTCCCACCCTCGTGCGGGACGGTGAAGGGCCCGGCCGCGTGAAGCGGCCGGGCCCTTTCAGGTCCTGCGTCAGCGGGCTTCGAGGCCCACGTAGTCGCGGATCGCGGTGCCGGTGTAGATCTGGCGCGGACGGCCGATCCGGCTGGTCGGGTCGTTGATCATCTCGTGCCAGTGGGCGATCCAGCCCGGCAGCCGGCCGAGGGCGAACAGCACGGTGAACATGCTGGTCGGGAAGCCCATGGCGCGGTAGATCAGGCCGGTGTAGAAGTCCACGTTCGGGTAGAGCTTGCGCGAGACGAAGAAGTCGTCCTGGAGCGCGTGCTCCTCCAGCTTGAGCGCGATGTCGAGCAGCTCGTCGGACTTGCCGAGCTGGCCGAGCACCTCGTGCGCCAGCAGCTTGACCTGCGCGGCGCGCGGGTCGAACGCCTTGTACACGCGGTGGCCGAAGCCCATCAGCTTGACGCCGTCCTCGCGGTTCTTCACCTTGCGAATGAACGCGTCGACGTCGCCGCCGTCCTTCTGGATGCTCTCCAGCATCTCCAGCACGGCCTGGTTCGCGCCGCCGTGCAGCGGGCCCCAGAGCGCCGAGATGCCGGCCGAGATCGAGGCGAACTGGTTCGCGTGGCTGGAACCCACCAGGCGGACGGTGGAGGTCGAGCAGTTCTGCTCGTGGTCCGCGTGCAGGATCAGCAGCTTGTCCAGCGCGTTCACGACGACCGGGTTGAGCTCGTAGTCCTCGGCGGGGACGGCGAAGGTCATCCGCAGGAAGTTCTCGACGTAGCTCAGGTCGTTGCGCGGGTAGACGAACGGCTGGCCGACCGACTTCTTGTACGCGTAGGCCGCGATCGTCGGCAGCTTCGCCAGCAGGCGGACCGTCGACAGGTGGCGCTGGGCGGCGTCGAAGGGGTTGTGGCTGTCCTGGTAGAAGGTGGACAGCGCGCCGACGACCGAGGACAGCATCGCCATCGGGTGGGCGTCGCGCGGGAAGCCCTGGTAGAAGCGCTTGACGTCCTCGTGCAGCAGGGTGTGCTGGGTGATCTCGCGGTTGAACTCCGACAGCTGGTCCGCGGTCGGCAGCTCACCGTTGATCAGGAGGTACGCGGTCTCGATGAAGCTGCCCTGCTCGGCGAGCTGCTCGATCGGGTAGCCGCGGTACCGCAGGATGCCGTTGTCACCGTCCACGAAGGTGATCGCGGACTTGTACGCGGCGGTGTTACCGAAGCCGTTGTCCAGGGTGACCAGGCCGGTCTGCGGGAGCAGCTTCGAGATGTCGAAGCCGGCGTTGCCCGCAGTGCTCTCGACGACGGGGTACTCGTACTCGCCGTCCTGGTACCGCAGTACTACCGAGTTGTCGCTCACGTCTTCCTCACCGACGAAATGAATCCTCTTCCAAGGTGCCCTGACTGTCTCTACCATCCCCCATCTGGCGGACAGCCGCGCACCCGGGGTGGCCCGAAAGGGACCGCCCCTACAAAACCTGCCGCCGCAGCCGGTACGAACCGGCCAAGATCGGCACCACTCCAGGCTCTGCCGTAAATCTCTTCACGTCAAGAGAACAATAGAGGCAACCATCCGTTGGAGAATCATCCAGTCGCCAGCCGATGATCCAGCGCGGCGTGCCTCCTACCTGCGCTGACGGTGCGAACGGCCTGTCCGATCGCCTTCCGTGACCCCACCAGCACTACGAGTTTCCGCGCCCTGGTCACGGCGGTGTAGAGCAGGTTCCGCTGGAGCATCGTCCAGGCGGACGTGGTGACCGGAATCACCACCACTGGGTACTCGCTCCCCTGCGACCGGTGGATGGTCACCGCGTACGCGTGCGCCAACTCGTCCAGCTCGTCGAAGTCGTACGGCACCTCCTCGTCCTCGTCGGTGACCACCGTCAACCGCTGGTCGTCCACGCTCAGTGAGGTCACCACTCCCACTGTGCCGTTGAAGACCCCGTTGCGCCCCTTGTCGTAGTTGTTGCGGATCTGGGTGACCTTGTCCCCCACCCGGAACGTCCGGCCGCCGAACCGGCGCTCCGCCAGCCCCTCCCGGGCCGGCGTCACCGCCGCCTGCAGCAGCGTGTTCAGGTTCCCCGCGCCCGCCGGCCCCCGGTGCATCGGCGCCAGCACCTGGACGTCCCGGCGCGCGTCGTACCCGAAACGCTGCGGGATCCGCCGCGCCACCACGTCCACCGTCAGCCCGGCCGCCTGCTCGGCGTCGTCCTCCACGAACAGGAAGAAGTCCGGCAGACCCTCCGTCAACGGCGGCAGGCCCTCGTTGATCCGGTGCGCGTTGGTCACCACGCCCGACTGCGCCGCCTGCCGGAAGATCCTGGTCAGCCGCACCGAGGGAATCGGGCCGCCGTCGGCCAGCAGGTCCCGCAGCACCTCGCCGGCGCCCACCGACGGCAGCTGGTCCACGTCCCCCACGAACAGCAGGTGCGCCCCCGGCGCCACCGCCTTGACCAGCTTGTTCGCCAGGATGAGGTCCAGCATCGAGGCCTCGTCGACCACCACCAGGTCGGCGTCCAGCGGGCGGTCCCGGTCGTAGGCCGCGTCCCCGCCCGGCCTCAGCTCCAGCAGCCGGTGCACCGTCGAGGCCTCCACCCCGGTCAGCTCCGCCAGCCGCTTCGCCGCCCGGCCGGTCGGCGCCGCCAGGACGACCTTCGCCCGCTTCGCCAGCGCCAGCGTCACGATCGACTTCACCGTGAACGACTTGCCGCAGCCCGGACCGCCCGTCAGCACCGCCACCTTCTCCGTCAGGGCCAACCGCACCGACTGCTCCTGCTCCGGAGCCAGCTCCGCCCCCGTCCGCTTCGCCAGCCAGCCGAGCGCCGCCGGCCAGTCCACGTCCGCGAACCACGGCATCCGGTCCGACTCCGAACGCAGCAGCCGCAACAGCTGGTTGGCCAGCGAGATCTCGGCCCGGTGGAAGGGCACGAGGTACACGGCGGTGATCGGCTCCCCCGCCTCCCCCGGCACCGCTTCGCGCACCACCCCCTCCGCGGCCACCAGCTCCGCCAGGCAGTCGATCACGAGCCCGACGTCCACCTGGAGCAGCTTCACCCCGTCCGCGATCAGCCGCTCCTCGGGCAGGTAGCAGTGCCCCTGGTCGCTGCTCTGCGACAGCGCGTACTGCAGGCCCGCCTTCACCCGCTCCGGACTGTCGTGCGGGATGCCCACCGCCTGCGCGATCCGGTCCGCCGTCAGGAAGCCGATGCCCCAGACGTCCGACGCCAGCCGGTACGGCTCGTTCTTGACCACCCCGATCGAGCCGTCCCCGTACTGCTTGTAGATCCGCACCGCGAGCGACGTCGACACGCCGACCCCCTGCAGGAAGACCATCACCTCCTTGATGGACTTCTGCTCCTCCCAGGCCGCCGCGATCTTCTTGGTGCGCTTCGGCCCGAGCCCCGGCACCTCGATCAACCGGCCCGGCTCGTTCTCGATCACCTCCAGGGTGTCCACCCCGAACCGCTCCACGATCCGCTCCGCGAACCGCGGCCCGATGCCCTTGATGAGCCCCGAGCCGAGGTAGCGCTGGATGCCCTGGATCGTCGCGGGCAGCACCGTCGTGTAGTTCTCCACCACGAACTGCTTGCCGTACTGCGGGTGCGACCCCCACCGCCCGTGCAGCCGCAGCGACTCCCCCGGCTGCGCCCCCAGCAGCGCGCCCACCACCGTCAGCAGGTCGTTCGCACCGCGCCCGGTGTCCACCCGGGCGACGGTGTAGCCCGTCTCCTCGTTGGCATAGGTGATCCGCTCCAGCACGCCCTCGACCTGAGCGAGCTGGCGCGGCAGCGGCGGCTGGTCCGCCTGCGCCTGCCTGGCCACCGGGCCCCCCTTATCAGTGCGGGTGCAGTTTCGCTACGCACCGTACCGCCCGGGTGCGACACCGGGCGTCCTGATGCCAGGCTGGAGGGCAGCGGGGGGCGCCGACACCGCCCGTGCCCCGCCGCGACGGGCCCGTTCAAGGAGCACCGCCACCATGCTCAGCACCGCCTTCACCCCCGGCTCCCCGAACTGGCTCGACCTCGCCAGCCCGGACATCGCCGCGTCCGCGGTCTTCTACAACACCGTGTTCGGCTGGACCTTCGCCACGGCGGGGCCCGAAGGGGGCGGCTACGGCTTCTTCCAGCAGGACGGCCGCACGGTCGCCGCCCTCGGACCGCTCAACGAGAACGCGGACCGCCCCGGCTGGACGATCTACTTCCACACCCCCGACGCCGACCGGACCACCGCGCTCGTCGAAGCCGGCGGCGGCACCGTCCGGTTCGCCCCGTTCGACGTCTTCAACAGCGGCCGGATGGCCGGTTACCGCGACCCCACCGGCGCCGAGTTCGCCGTCTGGCAGCCGCACGCCACCCGCGGCCTGGACACCGTCACCGATCAGGGCACCTTCTGCTGGGCCGAGTGCTACAGCGTCGACGCCGACGCGGCCAAGGAGTTCTACCGCGGCGTCTTCGGCTGGCAGGAGCAGGACGTCCCGCTCGGCGAGGTGACGTACACCGTCCTCACCCCGGCCGGCGGCGGTACCGACGACGCCCACGGCGGCATCATGCAGCTCGGCCCCGAGCAGACGGCCGCGGGCACCGGCTCGCACTGGCTCCCCTACTTCGAGGTCGCCAACGTGGACGCCGCCCTCGCCCTGGCCGGCCAGCTGGGCGCGACCGTCCGCATCCCCGCGATGGACGTGCACGGTGTCGGCCGACTGGCCCAGCTCCTCGACCCGCACGGGGCGGTCTTCGCCGTCATCACCAGCGCGCTACCCGGCGAGTGACGCCGGATCACCTCGCCGCTCCACCCCTCGGGCGCACCCGAGCGGCCCCCTCGGCGGCCTCTCGACGGCCTCTGACGGGCCCAGGCGGGCCCGCGGGCGCGCGGGGGCGGCAGAGGAACAGACCCGAGCCCTGGACGGGCCCCTCCGCGCCCCAGGGGCTCGCCTAGGCTGTGATCATGAACGACCTGACGATCCGCCGCGCCACCGCCGACGACCTGCCGGCGATAGTGGCCATGCTCGCCGACGACCCCCTGGGCGCCGCCCGCGAGAGCCCCGACGACCTCTCCCCCTACCGGACGGCCTTCGCCCGGATCGACGCCGACCCGCACCAGCACCTCGTGGTCGCCGAGCGGGCCGGCCGGACCATCGGAACGCTCCAGCTGACGGTGGTGCCCGGGCTCTCCCGCAGGGGCTCCACCCGCACCATCATCGAGGCGGTCCGGATCCACGCGGACGAGCGCGGCACCGGCCTCGGCACCGACCTGATCCGGTGGGCGATCGACCGCTCCCGCGAGCTCGGCTCCGACCTCGTCCAGCTCACCTCGGACGCGACCCGGACCGACGCCCACCGCTTCTACGAGCGCCTCGGCTTCGTCCCCTCGCACCTCGGGTTCAAGCTCGCCCTGTAGTCCCCCCGGACCGGTTCCGCACCGCAATTCCCGCGCTGCCCCGGAAACGCAAAGAGCCCCCCGATCCGTACGGACCGGGGGGCTCTTTGGAATGATTGTTCGGCGGCGTCCTACTCTCCCACAGGGTCCCCCCTGCAGTACCATCGGCGCTGTGAGGCTTAGCTTCCGGGTTCGGAAT
>NZ_JBEPAA010000148.1:0-7647 GCF_040298365.1 Kitasatospora sp. NPDC001603 | reverse complement strand
CCCTGCCGCCGGGCCCGCCCCACCGGGCGCCGGCGGCCGGGCTGCTGCTGCTCGGCGCCGCCCTGCCCGCCTCGGCCACCACCGCGAGCCCCGTCCTCGCGGCCGTGGTCACCGCCGTCGCCGCACTGACCGCCGCGGTGGCGCCCGGCCCGGACCGCCCCGCCGCCGGCCGGGCGCCCGTGGTGGCCCCGGCGGTGTTCGCCCTGGTCGCGGGCGTCGCCGCCGGGGCCACCGCCCCCTCGGTGTCCGCCGGCGTCCTCGGCACCCTGGCCGGCCTGGCCGGCCTCCTGCTCCTCGCCTGCGCGGCACCGGCCTCGCAGCCCTCGGAATCCGACCACATCAGAAGGAGCCAGCCATGAGTCGCCTCGGACTCGCCGCGCGTGCCCTGCGCCTCACCCTGAGCCGCACCCACGCCGACACCACGCCCGACTACGACGCCGCGAGTTCCAGCTACGACAGCTACTTCAGCCCGGTGATGGGGGTGCACTCGCTCGCCGCGCTGAACGAGGTGGAGATCCGCCCGGGCGACGACGTCCTCGAACTCGCCTGTGGCACCGGACACCTGACCCACGAGATCGTCCGCCGGCTGGAGGGCCGCGGCTCGGTGCACGCGGTGGACAAGTCCCCCGGCATGCTGGCCGTGGCGCAGGCCAAGATCCTCCCCGACACCCTGCGCGCGCCGGAGCTCGACGTCTCCCTCCAGGAGGGCGACATGGAGGAGTTCCTGCGCCCCCGCCCGACCGCCTCGGCGGACCTCGTCGTGGTCGGCTGGGCGATCTGCTACAGCAAGCCGGTCAAGCTGCTGGAGCAGATCAGGAGAGTCCTGCGGCCCGGCGGCCGGGTGGTGGTGATCGAGACCCGCGGCGATGCGCTCAAGACCCTGATCACCCAGCTGGAGAAGGTCTTCGCCGCGGACCCGTCGCTGCTCACCGGTCTGGTCCGGGTGAACCTGCCGAAGGACGCCGCCACGGTGGCCCGCTGGTTCACCAAGGCCGGCCTGACCGTCGACGTCCAGCGCGACGGCCACCAGGTGCTGCCCGCCGACACCCCGGAGGCGGCCCTGGAGTGGGTCCAGCGCTCCGGCGCGGCGGCCGGCTTCAAGGACGCCGTCGACCACCGCCGCGAGGACCACGCGCTGGAGCTGATCCGCGCCGGCCTGGCCGAACACGTGGCCAGGAACGGCACGCTGGAGCTGCGGCACACCTTCGCGGTGGTCACCGGCACCAGCCCCAGCACCCCCTCGGCCGGCACCGGCCCGGGCGGGCGCCACCGCGAGGGAGTCGGCACCGCATGACCACGACCGTCACCCCCGCACCACCGGAGACCACCCACGGCGCGGTGCAACGCCGCCTGCTGCGCCTCGCCGGGGTGCTCACCGCCCGCCCGAAGACCGTGCTCGCCGTCTGGGCCGTGGTCATCGCGGTCTGCTTCCCGTTCGCCTCGCAGCTGAACGACGTCCTGACCAAACAGGGCGCCTCCAAGGTCGTCCCGGGCACCAGCAGTGCCCGGGCCGACCAGCTCGTCGAGCAGTCCTTCCCCGACCGCTCGCAGCGCGAGTCGATCGTCGCGATCGGCGCCCCGGACGTCCGGGGCGAGCAACTGCGCAGGCTGCTGGCCGAGCTGGACGGCCGGATCGCCGGGAAGGAGCGCACCGGCGAGGTCCGGCAGTCCGTCTCGGCGTACACCCTCTACCGGGACTCCACCACCGAGTACCTGCGCCAACTGCGCACCCAGGTGGACCGCGACCTCACCGCCGCCGGGGCCGGCACCTCCCCGGAGGCCCGCCGGCAGGCGGTGGACGCGGCGGTGGCGGCCGGCCAGGTCCCGGCCGGCCTCGCCGACCTGGCGCAGCGGGGGGCGGCCGCCGACGACGCGGCGCTGCCCGGTCTCGCCGCGGGCTTCGCGGCCGCCACCGACTGGCGCTCCTTCCCGGTGCCGGTGCCCGCCGACGCCGTGAACCGCCTGCTCGCCGAGGACGGCCGGGCCGCCCTGGTGACGGTCAGCTTCGCCAAGCAGGCCGGGCACGATCCGGACGTGGACTGGCTGCGCTCGGCCATCGACGGCTCGCTGCGCGCCGTCGGCGCCGGCCCGGACGTCGACGCCCACGTGACCGGCGAGCTCGCCCTGATCAAGGACACCTACAAGAAGGCCGAGGACGACAACGCCCTGATGGAGACGGTCGCCTACGCGATCATCTTCGTGGTGCTGCTGCTGTTCTTCCGCGCCGTGGTGCCCGCCGTGCTGACCGTGGCCGCGATCGGGCTGGCCATGACGGTCAGCCAGGCGGCGCTGTTCGCGCTCGGCCACGGCGTGACGCTCACCCAGTTCACCATCACGATCATGAACTTCGTGATGCTGGGCGCGGGCGTCGACTACAGCATGCTGCTCTCCTCGCGCTACCGGCAGGAACGGCTGGCCGGCCGCCCGCCGAAGGAGGCGGCGGTGCACGCCACCGCGCACGCGGGCGAGTCCATGCTGCTCGCGGCGGTGGCCGTGGTCCTCGCCTTCGGGGCCACCCTGCTCTCCCCGGTGGACTGGATCCCGCCGCTCGGCTACGGCGGGCTGATCGGCATCCCGATCGTGCTGCTCGCCGCGCTCACCCTGACGCCGGCCCTGCTGGTGCTGCTCGGCGACCGGTTCTTCGCGCTCGGCTGGCGCCCGCTGAGCGATCTGGAGCACGAGAGCGCCCTGGGCCGGCACCTGGCCAGGGCCGCCGACCTGGCGCGTCGCCGCAAGGTGGCGATCGTGCTGGTGTTCGCCGTGATCACGGTGCCGTTCGCGGTGATCACCGCCCAGCACCGCTCGACCGCCGACCCGGTGGCGCTCAGCCCCGCCACCGACTCCAGGGCCGGCTTCGAGCTGGTCGCCGAGAAGTGGGGCGACGCGGCCGTGCTGCCCACCCTGGTGGTCACCCGGCCGGCCGCCGGCGTGGTCGACCCGGCCACCCACCGGCTCACCGCGAGCGGCCTCGGCTCGGTGACGGCGCTCACCGACCGGCTGGCCGCCGACCCCGGCGTCGCCCGGGTCTCCGCGGTGACCAGGCCGTTCGGCAGCCCGCTGCCGGCCGACCAGGTCGACGCGCTGACCGCGGACGTACGGCGGGACTACCTGGCCGACGACGGCGCGCTGCGGATCGTGGTCGAGCTCGCCGACCCGCCCTACTCCGAGGCCGCGGTCGCCACCGTGGACCGGATCCAGGACGTCACCGAGGGCGCGAAGGACGTCGGGGCGCTCCAGGTCGGCGGCGCCACCCAGGTCGACCGCCAGTACGGCAACGCGCTCAACTCCAGCTTCTGGCAGATGATCGGGCTGGTCTCGGTCGGCGTGTTCGTGATGCTGGTGGTGGCCCTGCGCTCGCTGCTGATCCCGGTCCGGCTGATCCTCACGATCATGATGAGCAACGTCTGGGCGATCGGCATCACCGTGCTGATCTTCCACTTCTGGCTCGACCGGGCGATCATCGACGACCTGCCGATCTTCCTCACCGTCCTGATGATGGGGCTCGGCATGGACTACGAGATCTTCCTGGTCACCCGGGTCCGCGACCTGGTGCGCGGCGGGGCCGACCAGGAGAGCGCCACCATCGGCGCGGTGGTCGACACCGGCCGGGTGATCAACGCGGCGGGCCTGGTGATGGCCGGCAGCCTCGGCACGATGGTGCTCTCCTCCACGGTGATGCTCCAGGAGTACGGCGCCGGCCTAGGCCTGGCCGTCCTGCTGGACGCCACCCTGATCCGGATGCTCTTCGTCCCGGCCACGCTGCTGCTGTTCCGCCGCTACAACTGGTGGCTCCCCTCGCTGCGCCGCGCCCCCGCGGTGGCGGAGGTGGGCCCGCGATGACCGCGAACCGTCCGGTGGCGGCGCCCGCGCCCCCCGAGCCCGCCGCCACCGGACGGGCTCGCACCCTGCACCGCCTGCGCGACCGCCACCGCGCCACGCCCGTCGCCTCGGCCGCGCTGCTGTTCGCGGTGCTGGCCTCGGTCCGGATCGCCGGAGCGTTCGCGATCCCGCTGATGGTCCTGTCGGTGGGCCTGAGCGCGCTGGTCCTGACCGTGCTGGACCGGCCGGACCGCGCCGCCGCCGGGCTGCGCCGCTTCCGGTTCGGGCCCGCGGCGGCCGGCACCGCCCTGGTGGTGCTCGCCTACGCCGACACCGTCTTCGCCACCCGCGCCGCCTTCGGGCGGGGCGGGGGCAACTGGACGTCGCTGATCCCGGAGCTGTTCCGGCAGCTGGCACCGGGCGCCCCCGTGGTCGCGGGCCTGGCCATGGTGGTCTGCATGGGCGTCCTGGTGCCGCTGGTCGAGGAGGTCTGCTACCGGGGCGTGCTGTACCACGCGGTGGAGCGCGGCCGGGGCCCGGTGGCGGCGATCGCCGCCACCTCGGCCGCCTGGGCGCTGGTCCACCTCGGCGACTACGGCCTCAACCCGTTCGACACCCGGGTGATCACCGGGGTCCTGCCGTCCGTCTTCACCATGGGCCTCGCACTCGGCGTCTGCCGCGCGTGGACGGGCTCGGCGCTGGCCAGCGCCGTCGCCCAGGGCACCGCCAACCTGCTGCTCCTCGGCTGGGTCCTCTGGGCCCTCTAGGGCTTGCCCGACGCGCCGCCGGACCGGCCCGTCCCGCCGCCGTCGCCCACCCCCCTCCGCTCCGCTCCGGCCGCTCCGGCCACGTCACTCCGGACCCTCCACGGTGAGGCAGGTATCCCCATGAGAATCGCGGTCACCGGTCCGATCGTCATCGACAACCTGATGACCTTCCCCGGCCGTTTCACCCACCAGTTGCTGCCCGCCCAGCTCAAGCACCTGTCGCTCTCCTTCCTGGTCGACGACCTGGAGGTGCGCTACGGCGGCGTGGCCGCCAACGTCGCCTACGGGCTCGGCCGCCTCGGCCGCCGGCCGCTGCTGCTGGGCGCGGCCGGCCGGGACTTCGGGGACTACCGGGACCGGCTGACCGAGGCCGGGGTGGACACCTCGCTGGTCCGGGTCTCGACCGAGCTGGCCACCGCCCGCTACACCAGCACCACCGACGCCGACCGCAACCGGATCACCTCCTTCCACCCCGGGGCGCTGGCCGAGGACGTCAGCCCGGGCCCGCCGGGCTGGACGGAGGGCGTCGGGCTGGTCTTCCTCGGCCCCGCCGCGGCGGAGGTGATGGCCGCCCGCGCCGCCGAGTGCCGGCGCCTCGGCCTGCCGTACCTGGTGGACGTGGCCGGCCGGACGGAGGAACTGGGCACGGCCGGCGCCGAGGCCGTGCTGACCGGGGCGGACTGCCTGGTCACCAACCGGCGCGAGCGCGGCCTGCTGCTGGAGCACACCGGCTGGACCGCCGAGGAGGTGCTGCGGCGGGTCGGCAGCTGGGTCACCACCCTCGGCCCGGAGGGCGTCTGGATCGACTACCCGGACGAGCCCTCGCTGGCCGTCCCGGCCGCCCCGATCTCCCGGCTGCCGGACGGCGCCGGCGCGGGCGGCGCGTTCCGGGCGGGCTTCCTGGCGGGCCGCGCCGACGGCCTGCCGGACGACGCCTCGGCCCGGATCGGCTGCGTGCTGGCGGCGTACGCGCTGGAGTCGGCCGGCAGCCAGGACTACCTGTTCACCGCCGAGGCCTTCCAGGACCGGCTCGCCGAGACCTACCTAACCGCTACCGAGGCCAGTACTGGTTGACGGGACATCAGGATAACCACTACCGTCCCTTGTACAGGTTAGGGAGCGGGCGCCTCCGGGCGCCCCGGCCACGGGAGTGATCAGCCATGTCCAGCACCGCCACCAGCACCCTGCAGACCGGCCACATCGGCCTGAACGTCACCGACCTCGACCGCTCGACGGCGTTCTACCGCAGCGTCCTCGGCCTGGAGCTGGTGAAGGAGGGCACCGACCCCGAGCGCCGCTTCGCCTTCCTCGGCCGCGACGGCCGGCTGGTGATCACCCTCTGGCAGCAGAGCGCGGGCACCTTCGCCACCGCGGCGCCCGGCCTGCACCACCTCTCCTTCCAGGTCGACAGCCTCGACGAGGTCCGCGCGGCCGAGCGGCTGCTGCGCGAGCTGGGCGCCGGGTTCGCCCACGACGGCGTCGTCCCGCACAGCGAGGGCGCGGCCTCCGGCGGGATCTTCTTCACCGACCCGGACGGCATCCGGCTGGAGATCTTCACCCCGCAGGGCGTGGACGCGACGGGCGCCACCGCGCCCACCGGCGCGGCCCCCACCTGCGGGTTCTTCTAGGCCCGCCCGACCGGATCGGGAGGCAGCCGCCATGACGGACAGCAGCAGCACGCCGTACCACCCGGGCGAGCGCGCGGTGCAGGCCCGGGCCGGCCGCACCGAGCGGGCCGACCACTCGGGCCGCTCGATCGGCCGCACCATCCCGGCCGTGGCCGCCCGCTTCCTGGCGGAGCGGCGGGTGCTGGTGGTCGGCGCCGCCGACGCCGCCGGCCGGCTCTGGGCGACCCAGCTCACCGGCGGCCCCGGCTTCCTGCGCGCACCCGACGAGCGGACCCTCACGGTGGCGGCCCGCCCCGCCGCCGAGGACCCGCTGGCCGCCGTCCTGGCCGGGCCCGCCGAGGTCGGCACCATCGCCCTGGACCCGGCCGGCCGGCGGCGGATGCGGCTCAACGGCCGCTCCGCGCCGGACGGCCGCGGCGGCCTGGTGATCACCGCCGACCAGGTCTACGCCAACTGCCCCAAGTACATCCAGCGCCGCAGTCCGCTGGAGCAGCCGTCGGCCGGCGTCCCGCACGTGGTGGCCGCCGGCCCGGTGCTCTCCACCGCCCAGCGGCTGGCCGCGGCCACCGCCGACACCTTCTTCATCGCCACCGCCGGTCCGGACGGCCGGGTGGACGCCTCGCACCGGGGCGGCAACCCCGGCTTCCTGCGCGCCGTCGGCCCGGACCGGCTGCGCTGGCCCGAGTACGCCGGCAACAGCATGTTCATGACGCTGGGCAACCTGGAACTCGACCCGCGCGCCGGACTGCTGCTGCCCGACTTCGAGACCGGCGGGGCGCTGCTGATCACCGGCGAGGCCCGGACCGACTGGGCCGACGCGGCGGCGGCCGGCCTGCCGGGGGCCGAGCGGGTGGTCGACCTCACCGTCACCGGCGTCGTCGAACTGGCCGACGCCACCCCGCTGACCTGGACCGGCCCCGAGTACTCCCCGGCCAACCCGCCCGCCGCCGCCTGACCGCCGCCGGGCGGCCCGCACCCGTCCGGCCACCACCGCCGGGAGCTGACCGTCCGTCGGAGCGGCCGCCGTCCCACCGCCCGCCGGTCCACCGCGCCACGCCCGGAGCGCCGACCCTCCGTCACCCGGGCGGCGCACCCTGCCGCGCCGAGCACCCGTCCGGTTTGGGAGTTTGGTCGGACAGCACGCGATACCGGCCTGGGCACGTCCCTCCTGTCGTGCCATCAGGACTGACCGGGAAAGAGGCGGAGAATGACCCCCACCGAGCAATCGACCCCGTTGCTGGAATTCGACGAGGTCGAACCGGACGAGGACTGCATATGCGGGGGCTGCCGGGCCCGCAGCCGCGCCCGGCGGCACGCCGCGCCGGTGCACGAGGGCGGGCACGCCGCGGCCCGGAGCGTCCGCCGCCGGTGCTGGACGGCGACGCCCTTGGGGGCGCCGGTCGAGCCCGAGGTGTAGATCACGTAGGCCAGGT
>NZ_JBEPAA010000147.1:0-7771 GCF_040298365.1 Kitasatospora sp. NPDC001603 | reverse complement strand
GCTCCGCCTCCGCCCGGGCCCGCTCCGCCTCGGCGCGGGCCCGCTCCGCCTCGGCGCGGGCCCGCTCGGCGTCCTGGCGGCGGTGCAGGAGTTCGGCCTCGTAGGCGCGGCGGTCGGACGCGTCGAAGACGGTGCTGCGGATCAGCAGCGGCTTCCCGCCGGTGCCGCGCTTGACCACGGAGGACACCAGCACCGGCAGGCGGCCCCTGGCCGCGGTCCTCATCTCCAGCGCGATGCCGTGCAGTTCGCCCTGCATCTGCAGCAGCGGCGCGAAGTGCGTCTCGTGGTAGAGCTTTCCGCCGACGGTCAGGAGGTCGGCGAAGCGCATCCGGCCCACCACCTCCGCGCGTTCGAGGCCGAGCCAGTCGAGCAGGGTGGTGTTGATCTTGGCGATGGTGCCGTCCATCAGCGTCGACAGGTAGCCGCAGGGCGCGGACTCGTACAGGTCCTCGGCGCTGTCCTCCAGGAGTGCGCTGAACGCGGCCGTCGTCGCGGCCTGATCGCCGGCTCCCGCCCGCTCCGGTCCGTCACCGGGGCGGGTCATCACCGGCGCTCCTCCAGGAAGGCCAGGATCGCTTCGGCGGTGGCCTCGGGCGCGCTCAGCTGCGGGCAGTGTCCGGTGGCGTCCAGGGTGACCAGGCGCGAGGAGGGGATCGCGGACCGCACGTACGCGCCGACCTCGCGTGGGGCGATCACGTCCTGGGAGCACTCCAGGACCAGGGTCGGCACCCGGACGCTCGCGAGGTCCCCGCGGCTGTCGGTGAGGAAGGTGGTCCGGGCGAAGACCCGGGCGATGTCCGGGTCCGTGGCGCAGAAGCTGTTCGTCAGCTCCTGCCCCAGCTCCGGCCGCTCCGGGTTTCCCATGATCACCGGTGCCATGGCGGAGGACCAGCCCAGGTAGTTCGACTCCAGGGAGGTCAGCAGTTCCTCGATGTCCTCCGTGCTGAAGCCGCCCCGGTAGTCCTCCCCGTCGATGTAGCACGGTGAGGGGGCCACCATCACCAGCGCGCCGATCCGCTGCGGCGCCGCCTCGGCGGCCAGGACCCCCACCATCGCGCTGACCGAGTGCCCGACGAAGACCGCGTCGTGCAGGTCCAGCTCCTCGCACACCTCCACCACGTCCTGCGCGTAGCCCCGGAGGGAGGAGTACCGCTCCTCGCTCCAGGTCGAGAAGTCGGACCCACCGGAGCCGACGTAGTCGAACAGCACCACCCGGTACCGCTCTGCCAGGGCCGGCACGATCAGGCGCCACATGTTCTGGTCGCAGCCGAACCCGTGCGCCAGCACGACCACCGGCCCGTCGGCGGGGCCGGCGAATCTCACGTTGTTCCTGCGGCGAATGTCCACGCCACGCATCCTGCCACCTCGCGGGGGAGGCAACCGCGGTCGGCCCGACGAGAACGGCCCGCCCGGCCGCCGCGCCGGCCGCGGGACCCGGCCGCCCCCACCCTTTCGTGGGCCGGATACGTAGGGAAAGTTCGCTCGGAGTAGGTACCGGCCACCATGTATCCCGCACTGTTCCGTGGTGTCCAGTGGAGTCGGCGGTCCCGGGACCCTGCTCATACCGGGCCCGTTCGTCTTCTCGCTGAACGACCGCGAGGCCCGCGCGGTGCTGCACCGGCTGCACCGGCTCGGTTGCCGTGTGCTCGAACCGCCCGGCGGGGGAGCGGCCTTCGTACCGGTGACCTGCTCGTAGGCGGCCACCCGGTCGTAGGGGTGCGCCCGGTCGTGGGGGTGCCCCGCGTCCTGACCCCGCCCACCCCTCCGCTCCGCTCCGCCGGGCCGCGCTCCGCAGGGCGGAGGGGCGGGCGTGGGCCGCGTTCGAGGGCCGTCCCCGCCGGGCAGCGGGGGCTGCCCTCGTCGTGGGCGCCCCGGCGCCCGGCGCCGCTCCCGCTACCCGCGCATGATGGCGGGTTCGTGGCGGCGCAGCAGCCGACTGACCAGCACCCCGCAGAGCACCGAGAGGACGACCATCATGCCCAGGTCGAGCAGCAGGGTGCCGACGGAGTGGGTGAAGAGCGGGTCGTCGCTGAAGGTGGCCGGGAAGGCCGCGCCGAGGTCGAGCGTGGCGGCCATCGCGGCGAAGGCCCAGCGGGAGGGGACCAGCCAGGAGAGCTGATTGAGCACCGGCGCGCCGTTCAGCTGGAGCAGCGCGCCGCAGAAGACGACCTGGACGATGGCGACCAGCACCAGCAGCGGCATGGTCACCTCCTCCTTCTTCACCAGCGCCGAGATCACCAGGCCCAGCATCATCGCGGTCACCGAGAGCAGGGCGACGGCGAGGGTGATTTCGAGCAGCGGGGGCAGCAGGACGCCCTCGGTGCCCGGTGGTCCGAGCTGCACCCCCGCCAGGGCGACCATGGTGAGGACGACCGACTGGACGACGGTGATGGTTCCGAGCACCACGATCTTCGAGCAGAGGTACGCGGATCTGGACAGGCCGACGGCTCTCTCGCGTTGGTAGATGCTGCGTTCCTTGACCAGTTCGCGCACCGCGTTGGCGGCGCCGATCAGGACGCCGCTGACGCAGAGGATGAGCAGGGTGTTGAGGGCGGTGGAGTCGTCGAGGCGGCTGCCGGCCAGGGCCCGGGTCAGGGCGCCCATGACGAACGGCAGGGCGATCATGACGGCGAGGAAGGTGCGGTCGGCGGAGAGCGCGGTGGCGTACCGCCGTACCAGGGTGGAGACCTGCTTGCTCCAGCCGCGCGGCTTGGGCTTGGGCAGGGGCGGCACCACGGCGGCCGCCGGGGCGGCGCCGCCGGGCTGTCCGGCCGGTCCGAGCTGCCCGGGCTGGGGCGGCCGTGCGGTCGCGCCCGCGATGTAGCGCTTGTACGGCGGGGAGGCGCGGTACTGGCCCGCCCAGTCGCGGTCGGTCTCGTTCTCGAACGCCTCGAAGGCCTCGGACCAGTGCTTGAACCCGAAGTGGTCGAGGGTCTCGCCGGGCGGCCCGTACCAGGCGAGGCGCCCGCCGGGGGCGAGCAGCAGCAGGCGGTCGCACAGGTCGAGGCTGAGCACGCTGTGGGTGACCACGACGATGGTGTGCCCGTCGTCGGCCAGGCCGCGCAGCATCTGCATCACCGAACGGTCCATGCCCGGGTCGAGGCCGCTGGTGGGCTCGTCGAGGAAGAGCAGGGACGGCTTGGTGAGCAGTTCGAGGGCGACGCTGACCCGTTTGCGCTGGCCGCCGGAGAGGGTGGAGATCACCTGGTCGGCGCGTTTGGTCAGACCGAGTTCGGTGATCACCTCCTCGACCCGGGCGGAGCGTTCGGCGGGGGCGGTGTCGCCGGGGAAGCGCAGCTCACCGGCGTAGCCGAGGGCCCGGCGGACGGTCAGCTGGGTGTGCAGGATGTCGTCCTGCGGCACCAGGCCGATGCGGTGCCGCAGTTCCGCGTAGTCGTGGTACAGGTCGCGGCCGTCGTAGCGCACGGTGCCGCGGTCGGCGGGGCGCAGGCCGGTGAGAGCGTTGAGCAGGGTGGACTTGCCGGCGCCGCTCGGACCGGCGACGGCGAGCAGGCAGTGCTGGCCGACCGGGAAGGAGACCTTGTCGAGCAGGACGCGGCCGTCGCCCACCTCGACGGTGAGGCCTTCGACGTCGAGGTCGATGTCGCCGGTGTCGACGAACTCCTGCAACTGGTCGCCGACCAGGCAGAAGGCGGAGTGGCCGATGCCGACGATGTCGGCGGGACCGACCAGGGCCTGCCGGATCGGCAGGCCGTTGAGGTAGGTGCCGTTGTGGCTGTCGAGGTCGGCGATCTCGTACCGGCCGTCGGAATGGGCGCGCAGTTCGGCGTGGTGCCGGGAGACGGACAGGTCACCGAGCACCAGGTCGTTGTCGGGTGCCCGGCCGATCCGGATCACCTTGGCAGGCAGCCGGCGGACGCTGGTCGGCGGCCGGTCCAGACCGGTGATGGCGGTCAGCGCGGAGGGTTGCGGGTCCCTGACCACGGTCGGCTTGTGCAGGGCGCTCAGGGTGCAACAGGGGCCGTCGGAGGCGTTGCCGAACCGCAGGATGTACCCGGGGCCGACGTCCAGGTGCTGGACGCGGTGGCCCTGGCAGAAGGTGCCGTTGGTGGAGCCGGCGTCGTCGAGCATCCAGTGGCCGTCGTCGACGTGCAGGACGGCGTGGTGCCAGGACACCCTCGGGTCGGTGAGCACGACGTCGCTGGTGGGGTCACGCCCGACGGCATAGCTGTGTCCCGGGCTCATCACCTGCGAGTCACTGTCGGTCTCGATGAGGAGCTGCGGCGCGGTGAGCGCGAACTCTCGCTCTGCCATACCACCGATGCTAGACGAGTCGGCCCGATAGTTCCCCGGCCGGCCGGGCCCCCGGCGGGGCCGCGGACGTGGGGGCGGCGCTCGGCCACGGCGGGTGACGGCCGGGGTTCCGGTCACCCCCCGGGACCGGGACGGCGGCCCGCGTACGAGCCCGCCCGTTCCCCGGTCGGCCGCCCGGCGCGGACCGGCGCCGGAGGGCGGCTACGATCCCGTTGGTGAAGACCTGGACGGAGCTCCCCGCCGAGACCGATGTCGAAGCCGTCGTCCGCCGCTACTTCGGCCTGCTGCGGTCCGGAAGGATCTCCGAGGCCGAACAGCTCGTCGATCACGCGCCGGTGCGGCACGTGCTCACGTCCCTGTGGGCGGGCGCTCGCGAAACCGGCGCCGAGGAGGCCGGGGCGGGGCGCGGCCCCGCGGCCGACGCGTGGGAGCGGGACCTGTCCTGGCTGGGCGAACTCGACCTCGGCGACTTCAGTTGGGGGCCCACCGGCAGCCACCTCTACGTGGAGCTCACCTGCCGCGGCCGGAGGATCGAGCTGGCCCTGGGCTTCTGGGTCAGGCCCACCGACACCGGCTGGGTCCTCACCGGACCGTCCACCCTCTGGTAGCGGGCCCGACGAAGCGGGCCGGGGGTCCGTGCCGCCGGCGGGGCCGGGTCTTCGTCACGTCGATCGTGCTTTGGTTCACGCCGCTCTGCTGCGAGACTGGGATCATGACCCCTGACCGTCGCAGCCTCGGGCTGCCCGCGTTCTCCGAGCCCGTCGCCGATGCCTCCGCCGTGCCCGCCCAGTCCGGCGGCCGCCGACTGCTGCCGGTCGAGCAGGGCGCCGACTTCCGCCAGCCGCCCACCGAGACCGTCGACGAGCCCGCCCCGGTGCGGCGCCCGCTCGGCGTCGGCGGCCTGACCTTCTCCGACCCGGACCGGCAGATCTGACCGGCTCCGTGCGTGCCGCCGCGCGGTCCTGACCTGCGGCGGCCGCCCGATCACCCGGGCGTTCGCCGCGCGCTCTCCGGCGACTTCACTCCGGCGCTCTCTCCGGCGACCTCGCTTCGCCGGCGCGGCCGGGCTGCCGGACCCGGCCCGGCCGCACGACGAGTCGCCGGGCGGGTACCGGTGGGTCCGTCGTTCCCGCAGGCCGAGCCTCACGTTCCCACCCTTTCCGCTGCCGGGGTCCGGGTCCTGCCCGGTCGCGGCCCGGCAGGCCGGACCCCGCCGGGCCGCCCCCGCGTCGTTGGCCGACGTCGGCCCCGGCGGGCGTCCGGCGGGAGGCCGCCGCGGACCACGCCCACCGGGGAGAACTCGACGGGCTCGGGCGGCGCCCGCCGGTCCGCCGGTCCGCCGGTCCGTCGCGTGACGCCGGGGGCCGAACGGCTGATGAACGGGCCTCTTGCGTTGGGCGGGGCCCGGCCGACGGGAGAACGTGGGCATGCAACGTGACGAGATGCTGCACCTCTTCGAGGTCCACCGCGAAGCCGAGAGAGCGCGCGACTTCGATGCCGTGCTCGCGACCTTCACCGACGACTGCTTCTTCGAGACGGTGGCCCTCGGACGCCGGGTCGAGGGGAAGGCGGCCACCCGTGCCGCTTACGCGGCCTTCTTCACCGCCTTCCCCGACATCGTGCCCGTCGACCAGGGCATGACCTTCGGCGACGACGTGATCGTCGTCTGGGGCGAGCTGCGCGGCACGAGCGGCGGCCCCTGGCTCGGTGTCCCGCCGGGTGGCGGGTCGTTCGTGGTGCCGTTCGCCAACGTCGCACCGTTCAAGGACGGCCGGATGGCGGGCGAGCGGATCTACTTCGACCTCGCCACGCTCTGCGAACAGGCCGGACTGTCGACCGAGGAGATCAGGGCTGCCGCGGGAGCGGCGCCCGGGAGCGGTCCCGGCTGACACCCTGCCAGGCCCAGGCTGCGCCGGTCGGAGCGGCCGGGGACCGCGCGTGGTGCCGGCTCGCGGTCAGCGGGCCCTCCTCGGGGCGAAGGGGGACCGGCGTTCGCGCACGGCCGCCACCGCCCTGGCGACCTGGGCGTCGAAGGCGTCGAGCTGCTCGGCCTCGGCGGGGCTCGCGACGAAGGTGCGCCGGTCACAGGCCGTGCCCCCGCGCCAGATCCGTTCGATCGCGCGGGTCGCGGTGATGTCCGTCAACGGGTCACCGGACACCAGGACCAGATCCGCGCGCCGCCCGGCCGCGATGCGTCCCCGGTCGGCGAGGCCGAAGACCCGGGCCGGCTCGGCCGTGGCGGCGGCCAGGGCCCGCGCCGGGCCGATGCCGCACCGGACCAGGAGCTCCAGTTCCCGGTGCAGGCTCGCCCCGAACACGGTCCCCGGGTTCGGGGCGTCGGTGCCCGCCAGCAGCGTGATCCCCGCGTCGGCCAGCCGCCGTACGTTCTCCTCGGCCCGGGAGTAGGGCGGCGTCGCCCGGCCGCGCCGGCCCGGGGCGGCCGAGGTCAACCGCCGTGTCCAGGCTTCGCCGAGCGGCCCGGCGAGCCGCGGGTCGCCCGCCACGGCCGCGCCACCCGGTTCACCCAGGGTGTTCTCGATGGTGGCGAGCGTCGGACCGACCGCGATCCCGGCCTCGGCCATGCGTCCGACCAGCGCCTCGCCCAGCTCGGCGTCCACGGGGACGTGGGCCAGCACGTCGACACCGGCGGCCACCACCTCCTCGACGCCGGCCACCGAGCTCACATGGGCGACGACGAGCAGGCCGCGGGCATGCGCGGCGGTGACCAGAGCGGTGACGGTCCCGGAGTCCAGCGACGGCCAGAGACCGCCGGTGCCGGAGATGATCTTCAGATAGTCCGAACCCGCCGCGATCCGCTCCGCGACGAACCGTTCGGCCTGGTCGGCGGCGGTCAGGGTCGGGAACGGGGCGTACATCAGCGACGGGTGCCCGTCGGGCGCCGTGGCACCGACACCCGAGGAACGCACATCGGCCACGTCCGGATGGGAACCGGCCTGCTCCTTGGCCCGCGCCACCAGGTCGGGCTTGCTGAACATGTCGAGAACGGTGGTGACGCCAAAGGTCAACGACTGTGCGAGGGCGCCGGGGACGAGGTGCACGTGCGCGTCGATCAGTCCGGGGAACACCGTTCCGCCACCCGCGTCGACCACGTCGTCGCCGTCCCGGGCGGCCGGGGCCGCCGAGCACTCGGTGATCAGCCCGTCGGCGAACCGGACCGAAGTCCAGTCCCGCGACCTCGTGCCGTCGAACACCTTGGCGTTCACGATCGTCGTTGCCGCGGCCATGGCGTCCACCCCCGGGGGATCCTGAGTAGGGCGGGACGGCGAGAGGCCACCCGAGGTCCTCGACCCCCGCCGGCGCGGAAGCAGCCCGCCACGCAGGGAGTCTACGACCCGCGCCACCCACCGGTACGGGGTGGGGGGGGGGCGGGGGGGGGCCCCCCCCCCCCCCCCCAACACCCCCCCCCCCCCCCCCCCCCCCCCCCCCCCCCCCCCCCACCCCAACACAAAAAAAAACAACCCCGACAACCCCCCCG
>NZ_JBEPAA010000146.1:0-8704 GCF_040298365.1 Kitasatospora sp. NPDC001603 | reverse complement strand
GGCCGCGCCGGGCCGCCGCCGGTCCCGCGCCGGTTCCGCGCCGGTCCCGCCCGGTGTGCCGGACGCTCGTCGGCCACGGTGCGCGGTGCGCACGAGCCCCCGCAGCCCGACGCCGGGCCGCTCCACGAGTCGGGCCGGTCCCGACGAGCCGGGCCGCTCCACGAGCCGGGCCAATCCAAGGACCGGGTCGGCTCCGAAGATCCGGTGCAACGACAAAGCGGGCCGCGCCGCGGCCCCGTCGGGAGGGGCTCTCGTGACCATGTTCGGCATCGTCTCCACCTCGCGGGCCCCCGCCCGCGGCGACGGCGGCGCGCGCCCGCGCCGGGTGGCCGTGGTGGGGTCCGGCGTGGCCGGACTCACCGCGGCGTACGAGCTGTCCCGCGCCGGGACGGAGGTCGAGCTGTTCGAGGCCGACGGGCGCCTCGGCGGCCACGCCCACACCCAGCGGGCGACCGCTCGGGACGGGCGGACGCTGGACCTGGACACCGGCTTCCTGGTCCACAACACCCGGACCTACCCCCACCTGCTGCGGCTCTTCGCCGAACTCGGGGTGCGCACCCAGGACACCGAGATGAGCATGTCCGTGCGCTGCGACGGGTGCGGTCTGGAGTACGCGGGCGCGCGCGGACCGGCCGGCCTGCTGGCCAGGCCCGACGCCCTGGCGCGCGGCCGGTACCTGCGGATGCTCACCGAGGTGCCGCGCTTCCACCGGCGGGCCCGCCGCCTGCTCGCCGACCCGGCCGCGGGCGACCCCAGCCTGCGTGACTTCCTCACCGCCGAGGCCTTCTCCCCGTACTTCGTGAGCCACTTCATGACCCCGGTGGTCTCCGCGGTGTGGTCCTGCGCCCCCGACCTGGCGGGCGACTACCCGGCGCGGTACCTGTTCACGTTCCTCGACAACCACGGCCTGCTCGGGGTGACCGGCGCGCCGGCCTGGCGGACCGTCGTCGGCGGCTCCCGCACGTACGTGGAGAGGATCGCCGAGCGGCTCACCACCGTCCGCCGGTCCGCCCCGGTCAGGGCGGTGCGCCGGCACCCGGACGGGGTCAGCGTCGTCACCGCGGACGGACACCTGACCGAGGCCGACGCCGTCGTCGTCGCCACCCACGCCGACCAGGCGCTGCACCTGCTCGCCGACCCGACCGACGCGGAGCTGGAGGTCCTCGGCGCCTTCACCTACTCGCGCAACCCGACCGTGCTGCACCGCGACCCCTCCGTGCTGCCCACCGCCCGGTGGGCCCGCGCCTCGTGGAACTACCGGATGCCCCACTGCACCGCCCCCTCGGACCGGGTGCGGGTCAGCTACCACCTCAACCGGCTGCTCCGGCTGGACGCCGACGACGACTACCTGGTCACCCTCAACGAGGACCGGGACCAGCCCGTCCCGGAGCACCTGGTGGTCTCCCGCACCGTCTACGAGCACCCGGTCTACACCGCGAGCACCCTCGCCGCGCAGCGCCGGCTGCCCGAACTCACCACGGCCCGCACCGCGTTCGCCGGCGCCTACCACGGCTGGGGCTTCCACGAGGACGGCTGCCGGTCCGGGGTCGAGGCGGCCCGGTCGCTGCTGGGGGTGGGCGCGCCGTGACCACCCTGCCCGGGCCCTGGGGCGCGGTCCTCTACGACACCCTCACCACCCATGTGCGCACCGATCCGCCCAGGCCGCCGTTCCGCCACCGCGGCTACCTGTGGCTGGTCGACCCGGACCGCCTCCCCCGGGTGCCGTGGCCGCTGCGTCCGCTGGCCTCCTTCCGCCCGCGGGACCACCGGATCGACCGGGAAGCACGAGAGTTGACGATCCGTCAGGACATCGACCGGTACCTGGCCGAGCACGGCGTACGGCTCGGCGAGGGCCGGATCCTGATGCTCACCCAGGCACGGTCGCTCGGGCACGTGTTCAACCCGCTGACCGTGTACTGGTGCCGCGACGGCGCGGGCCACCCGCTCCGCACGGTCGTCGAGGTCCACAACACCTACGGCGGCCGCCACCGCTACCTGCTGCCGCCCGATCCCGCCGGCCGTGCCGAGACCCCCAAGGACTTCTACGTCTCACCGTTCTTCCCGGTCGACGGACGCTACCGGATGGTGCTGCCGGAGCCGGGGGAGCGGCTGGCCCTGACCGTCCACCTGGACCGCGGCGGCGGCCACGCCTTCACGGCCACCGTCCGCGGCACCGGCCGCCCGGCCGGACCCGCCGCCCTGCTGCGTGCCGCCCTCGCCCACCCGCTCGCCACCTGGGCCGTCAGCCTCCACATCCGCTACCGGGGCGTCCGCCTCTGGCTGAGCGGCCTGCCCGTCCACCCCCGCCCGACCGCCGGCCCGGACCGGTGCGCGCAGCGGTCCACGCCCACGGAAGAGCCCACGGAAGTGCCCACGGAAGAGGTGCCCGCCCCATGACGACCACGGTTCCCCCGACGGCGAGGCCGACGCCCGTCGTCGATCCCGCCCGCTGGCCGGACGTCGCCAGGGTGCCGCACGTGCCGCTGCGCGCGGCCGTCGCCGGACGCCTGCTGCGTCGGGTCGCCGCGCGGCGCGGCCTGCTCGTCGAACTCCCCGGCGGCCGGGCCCTGCGGCCCGCCCCGCCCGGCGCGCCGGTGCTGCGCCTGCACCACCCGCGGGCCTTCCTCCACCGCCTCGGCGAGAGCGGCCTGATCGGCTTCGGCGAGTCCTACCAGGCCGGCGACTGGGACAGCCCCGACCTGGTCGCCCTGCTCACCGCGCTGGCCAGCGCCCCCGAGACCCTCGTCCCGGCCGGCGCGCGCTGGCTGCGCCGCTTTTACGTCCGGCGCCCGCCGGCGGCGGAACTGCCCACCGCGGCGAACGCCCGGAGCAACGTCCGCCGGCACTACGACCTCTCCAACGACCTGTTCGCCCTGTTCCTCGACCCGACGATGACCTACTCCTCGGCGCTCTTCGCCGCCGGACCGGACCGTCGGCCGACCGCCACCCGGGAGGAGCTGACCGCCGCCCAGCACCGCAAGATCGACCGGCTGCTCGACCTCGCGGACGTCGGCCCCGGCACCCGGCTGCTGGAGATCGGCACCGGCTGGGGCGAACTCGCCCTGCGGGCTGCAGCCCGGGGCGCCCGCGTCGTCAGCCTGACCCTCTCCGAGGAGCAACTCGCCCTCGCCCGGCGGCGGATCGCCGAGGCCGGACAGCAGGACCGGGCCGAGGTCCGGCTCTGCGACTACCGCACCGCGGAGGGCGAGTACGACGCCGTCGTCAGCGTCGAGATGATCGAGGCCGTCGGACGCCCGTTCTGGCCGGACTACTTCACCGTGCTCGACCGGGTCCTCGCCCCCGGCGGCCGGGTCGCCCTCCAGGCGATCACCATGCCGCACGACCGCATGCTCGCCGGCAGCCGCAGCCACACCTGGATCCTCAAGTACGTCTTCCCCGGCGGCCGGATCCCGTCCGTGCGGGCGATGACCGAGACCGCCGCCCGCCACACCCGGCTGCGGGTGACCGGCACCGACGCGTTCGGGCCGCACTACGCCGAGACCCTGCGGCTGTGGCGCGAGCGCTTCTGCGAACGGCCCGAGGAGGTCGAGTCCCTCGGCTTCGACGAGGTGTTCCGGCGGATGTGGGAGCTGTACCTCGCCTACTCCGAAGCCGGGTTCCGCACCGGGTACCTCGATGTCCACCAACTGCTGCTGACCCGTGCGGAGGGGGCGACGTGAACACCGGAGCCTTCCTCCTCGGCCTCGCCGCGACCGCCGCCGCGGCCCTCGTCGTCCTGCTCGTCGCGTTCGCGGTGGGCGTGCGGACCGGCCGCCACCGGGGTGTGGACGTCGCCTGGGGCCTGGCGTTCGCCGCGGTGGCGCTCACCGGGTACGCGCTGTCGGCCGGGCACGGGGACGACGGCCGCCGGCTGCTCGCGACCGCGCTCGTCCTGGTGTGGGGCCTGCGCCTGTCCGCGCACCTGTGGTGGCGCGCCCGGGGAGCGCCCGAGGACCCCCGCTACGCCGCGATGCTCTCCCGCGCCCCCGAGGGCCCGGCCCGCACGCGGTACGCGCTGCGGATCGTCTACCTGCTCCAGGCCGCCCTCGTGTGGTTCGTCGCGCTGCCGGTCCTCGCCGCCCAGTACACCGACCGGCCGCCGGGCGCGCTCGCCTGGGCGGGCACCGCGCTCTGGGCGGTCGGCGTGTTCTTCGAGGCGGTCGGCGACCGGCAGCTCGCCCGGTTCAAGGCCGATCCCGGCAACCGGGGCGCGGTCATGGACCGCGGCCTCTGGCGCTACACCCGCCACCCGAACTACTTCGGCGACGCCTGCGTGTGGTGGGGCCTGTACCTGCTCGCCGCCGACACGCCGGCCGGCGCGGCGTTCGTCCTCAGCCCGCTCCTGATGACCTACCTGCTGGCCTTCGGCAGCGGCAAGCCGATGCTGGAACGCCGGATGGGCGCGCACCGCCCCGGCTGGGCCGAGTACGCGGCCCGCACCAGCGGCTTCCTGCCCCTGCCGCCCCGCCGGACCCCGCGGGAACCCCGAACTCCCCGCACCCCCCAGCCCCCGTCGTCCCCGAGGTCCCCCCGATGACCGTCTCGATCGCCCTGTTCACCCAGGACCTGCGCCTGCACGACAACCCCGTGCTGCACGCCGCGCACACCGCGGCCGACCAGGTCGTCCCGCTGTTCGTGCTCGACCCCGCCGTCGCGGCCGCGGGGTTCGCCGCCCCCAACCGGCAGGCGTTCCTCGCCGACTGCCTCGCCGACCTCGACGCCTCCCTGCGGGCCGCCGGCTCCCGGCTCGTCCTGCGCACGGGCGACCCGGCCGAGCAGGCGGCCCGCGTCGCCGCCGAGACCGGCGCCGCCACCGTGCACGTCGCCGCGGGCGCGAGCGGCTTCGCGCACCGGCGCGAGGCACGGCTGCGCAAGCTCCTCGACGACCGGCTGCACGTCCACGACGCGTCCCTGACCGTCGTCCCGCCCGGCCGCGTCACCCCGGCCGGGCGCGACCACTACACGGTCTTCACCCCGTACCACCGCGCCTGGCAGGAGGCACCCCGGCGGACCGTGCTGGCCGCACCCCGCCGGCTCGCCACCCCGGAGCACGTCCGCGGCGAGGACCTCCCCGCCGCGCGTCCGAGCTCACCCGCACTGCCGCCCGGCGGCGAGACGGCGGCCCGTCGGCGCCGGCGGAACTGGGACGTCGACGGCTACGCCGACCTGCACGACGACCTCGCGGCCGACGACACCTCCCGGCTCTCCCCGTACCTGCACTTCGGCTGCCTGTCCCCGACGGAACTCGCCACCGACGCCCTGCGGCACGACGGCCCCGGCGCACGGGCGTTCGTCCGGCAGCTCGCCTGGCGCGACTTCCACCACCAGGTGCTCGCCGCCCGCCCCGAGGCCGCGCACCGCGACTACCGCACCCGGGACGACCACTGGCACCACGACGAGCGCGAGGCCGAGGCGTGGCGCCGGGGCCGCACCGGCTACCCGATCATCGACGCCGGAATGCGCCAACTCGCGCACGAGGGCTGGATGCACAACCGCGCCCGCCTCCTGGCGGCGAGCTTCCTCACCAAGAGCCTCTACCTCGACTGGCGCATCGGCGCCGCCCACTTCCTGTCCCTGCTCGTCGACGGCGACGTCGCCAACAACCAGCTCAACTGGCAGTGGGTCGCGGGCACCGGCACCGACACCCGGCCCAACCGGGTCCTCAACCCGCTGCGCCAGGCCGACCGTTACGACCCCGACGGCGATTACGTCCGCCGGTGGGTGCCCGAACTCGCCCACCTCCCCGGCCCGCTGGTCCACCGGCCCTGGCTCCTGGACGACGGCTACCCGCCGCCGATCATCGAGCCGGAGGCCCTGACCGCGCGGTTCCGGCACGGGCGCTCCTGACCC
Organism: Kitasatospora sp. NPDC001603; assembly: GCF_040298365.1. Lineage (NCBI taxonomy): Bacteria > Bacillati > Actinomycetota > Actinomycetes > Kitasatosporales > Streptomycetaceae > Kitasatospora > Kitasatospora sp. NPDC001603. The sequence continues at coordinate 2,854 of NZ_JBEPAA010000146.1, read as the reverse complement.
CGGGCGCACGTGCCGGCCACGCCAACGGCGGTGGGTGGTGGGCCCGCCGGCCCACCACCCACCGCCGCGGTCCGGTCGCGCCCTACTCCTCGGTCGGCCCGAGGTCGGCGTGCTCGCGCAGCTCCACGCTGCGCGCGCGGTGGGCGGCGTGCGGTTCCAGCACGGTGACCTCGTTCGCCCCCGGGCGCAGGACGGGGCCGGGCATGAACAGCGAGCGCTGCGGCCCGCGCGACCAGTAACGGCCGGGCGGGCATGTCCTCGAAGAGGTTGCGTCCGGTGCGTTCCCAGTGGGCCTCGGCGCGGGCGATCATCCTGGCGGTGCGCGGGGTGGTGAAGGGGAGGGCGTAGACCGTCGACACCCGCCGCCTGGTCGCCAACGGCGAACGCTGGAGCGCCTTCGTCCCGTTCGCCGCCCGCCGGCCGCGCGAACTCGCCGGGTGAGCACGGGCGCCGCAGGTCACGGCCGGATCGGGAGGCCCCGGGCCGGCCCGGCGGCCCGCCGCCGCAGGGCGCCCCGAGCCCCCCGAGCCTCCTGCGCCCGGCCCCGGGAGGCCGGGGGCGACCCCCGGGGCCCGCCTGTCGGTTTCTGATCGTTCCGGCGGTAGCCTGCCCTCTGGACGTAGCGGGACATCGATGCCCGCCCAGGTCGTCAGGGGAGCTCGTGACCGATCAAGGGATGCTGGCACCACAGCGTCAGGCACTGATCCTGGAGGCCGTGCGCCGTCGTGGCGCGATGCGGGTCGCCGAGCTGGTCGAACAGCTCGGGGTGTCGGACATGACCATCCGCCGCGACCTGGACACCCTGGCCCGCCGGGGAACGGTGCAGAAGGTGCACGGCGGCGCCGTGGCGATCGGCGCCTCCAGCACCGACGAGCCGGGCTTCGAGGCGAAGTCCTCGCTGGAGGAGGCCGCCAAGGCCGCCATCGCGGACGCCGCCGCCGCACGGGTGGAGCCCGGCAACGTCGTCGCGCTCTCCGCCGGCACCACGACCTTCGCGGTGGCGTCCAGGCTGCTCAAGGTGCCGCAGCTGACCATCGTCACCAACTCGCTCGCGATCGCCGACCTGGTGTGGGCGGCCGGCCGCGACGCCGGGGCGAGCACCCCCTCGCTGCTGCTGACCGGTGGATCGCCCACCCGCTCGGCCGCCCTGGTCGGCGCCCTGGCCGAGCAGACGATCCGCTCGCTCCACGTGGACCTGCTGATCCTGGGCGCGCACGGCGTCTCGGAACGGGCGGGCCTGACCACGCCCAACCTGGCCGAGGCGCAGGCCAACCGCGCCATGATCGCCTCCGCCCGCCGGACGGTGGTGGTCGCGGACCACACCAAGTGGGGGGTGATCGGTCTGAGCAGCTTCGCGGAACTCGCCGAGATCGACTGCTTCATCACCGACGACCCGCTGCCGGCGCAGGCCCGCGGCACGCTCGAAGAGGCGGTCGGCGAGCTCGTGGTGGTCTCCACCGCCACCGGCTGACCCGCGCGAGCGGGCGCGGCCGGGCGCGGCCGGTCTCAGGCCACCCGCGCCCCAGACCCCGACCGGGGGCGGGGTATCGACACGAAGCGGTCCGGCAGTTTGACCGTGCGACAGTTCGCACCCGCGAACGCGGACGTGATCAGCCGCGCCAGTCGCTCGTCGGTGGAGAACACCCACATGCCCGGGACGAGCACGATCCGGTGCCGCCCGTCGAGGACGGACCTGGTCAGCAGCTCCAACTGCGGGCGCACGCCCGCGGACGGGGCGCCGTTGTCGAAGTAGAGGACGGGGGCGAGCAGGCCGAGGCGGTTGGCGAAGCGCCGCAGGGCCTCGCGGTGGGCGGCCATGCCCCGGGGGTCGAAGGGGAAGCAGCGCAGATAGGCCGCGGGGGCCAGACGGGCGGTCGGAGCGGTCACGGAAAGCCTCCTCTTCGCAAGCCCCCCAGAACCTCGCCGGAACACCGGCGGCCCACCCTCCGTACGGACGGCCGGGGTGGCGCCGGGCGGACTCTCCCACCCGCCGGTAGCGCCCGGACCGCGTCCTTGGGTTGCATCATCGGGTCCGCCGCCTGCCGAGTCAATGCCCAACCGCATCCTGCGCGGCTCGCGCGGCTCGCGCGGCTCGCGCGGCTCGCGCGGCTCGGGCGTGCGGCCGGCGGCCGGCGGCAGCGCGCTCCGAGCGCCGACGGCCGCCGGCGGTACGGATAGCCTGAGGGCGTCGCTCGCGTCCGGAGCGTCACGATGTGAGGAGTCCCGACATGGCCGACGCCAAGAACGCTGTGATCCACACCAGCCACGGTGCCATCACCGTGGAGCTGTTCCCGAACCAGGCGCCGAAGACGGTGCGCAACTTCGTGGAGCTCGCCGAAGGCACCCGGGAGGGGGCGACCGACCCGCGTACCGGCGAGCCGATCAGCGGCCCGTACTACGACGGCACCCCCGTCCACCGGATCATCGACGGGTTCATGATCCAGGCGGGCGACCCGACCGGAACCGGTCGCGGCGGCCCCGGGTACACCTTCGGCGACGAGCGCTACCCGGACCTCGTCTTCGACAAGCCCTACCTGCTCGCCATGGCCAACTCCGGCCCCGGCACCAACGGCTCCCAGTTCTTCATCACCCTGGGACCGGCCGCCTGGCTGAACTTCAAGCACACGATCTTCGGCAAGGTCGCGGACGCCGCCTCCGAGAAGGTCGTGGCCGAACTCGGCTCGGTGGCCACCGACGCGAACGACCGGCCGCTTGAGGCGGTCACCATCGACCGGATCGAGATCAAGCGCTGAGACCCCTCGGTGAGCACGAACCGGCCGCCGCCCCCGCCCCCGGGGCGGGAGATGGGGAGGGGGTGGGTGTGGGGAAGGGGGTGGTGCACGGGGGGTTGGTG
>NZ_JBEPAA010000145.1:0-9343 GCF_040298365.1 Kitasatospora sp. NPDC001603 | reverse complement strand
CAGACCGAGACCGAGCGCTGGCAGGCCGTCGCCACCCAGGAGATGAGCCGGACCCTCCACCGGCTCAACGCCCCCGTCCACACCCAGCAGCGGAACCGCGCCGAGGCGGAGCGGGCCCGGGCGGAGGCGGAGCGGGCCCGGGCGGAGGCCGAGCGGGCCGGCGCCGAGGCCGAGCGCGCACGGGCGCAGGCCGAAGCCGCCCTGCGGCAGGCTGAGGCCGACCGGCAGCGGTTGGCCGAGGCCCTCACCGTCCTGCAGAAGTCCCTCGTCCCCTCGTCACTGCCCGCCGTACCCGGGCTGGAGGCCGCCGCCTACTACCACACCGCCTCCCCCGACCGGCTCGGCGGCGACTTCTACGACCTGTTCCCCCTCGACGACGGCCGCTGGGCGTTCTTCCTCGGCGACGTGTGCGGCAAGGGGCCCCAGGCCGCCTCCCTCACCTCGCTCACCCGCTACACCCTGCGCGCCGCGGCCCTGCACGACCCCGAGCCCGCCATGGCACTGGCCACCCTCAACGCCGTCCTGCACGAGCACTACGCCGCCGCGGGCGACCCGCGCTACTGCACCGCGGTCTTCGGCGTCGTCGAACCCGCCGACGCCGACGGCCGCGTCGGCGTGCGCATCGCCTCCGGCGGCCACCCCCCTGCCCTCGTCCTGCGCGCCGACGGCGGCACCGAGTACCTTCCCACCCCGGGCGGCCTGCTCATCGGCATCCTGCCCGACGCCCCGTTCACCACCGCCCGCACCACCCTGGCGCCCGGCGAGACGATCCTCCTCTACACCGACGGCCTCACCGAGGCCCGCACCGGCCCGACCCGGGAAAGCCTCTTCGGCGACGACGCCCTGCTCGCGTTCGCCGCCGACCACGCCCCCACCGCACCCGACGAGACGATCAGCGCCCTCACCGCACTGCTGAAGAGCTTCGGCGACGGCCTGGACGACGACACCGCTCTGCTCGCCCTCGGCGTCCCCGCCACCGACTCCCCCATCCGCCCGACGACGAACCCACGGCGATGAACCCACTGAACATCACCCACCGCGACGCGCCCACCGGCCCCGCTCTGCAGGTCGTCGGCGACCTCGACTACGAACACGCTCCCACCCTGCGCGCACGCGTGGAGTACCTCGCGCTGCGCCCCGGCCAGTGCCTGGTCATCGACCTGTCCGGCGTGGAGTTCTGCGACTCCAGCGGCATCACGGCCCTCCTCGCCGCCCGCCGCCACACGCAGGCCGCCGGTGCCGAGCTGACCCTGACCGCGGTGCCCGAGAACACCCTGCGCATCCTCGCGATCACGGGCCTCACCCAGATCTTCACCATCGTGTGAGGACGGGGCACCGAGCGGGCGCGGCCGACCGCCCCGGGGCCGGCGACGGCTCCGGGACGGTTCCGCGCGACGGCTCCGGGACGGCGAGTCCGAGCGCACGCAGCGGTTCGTCCGGGCACTCGCCCTGCGTCGACCACGTCCGCGGCGCGTACGACCGCGCCCTGGACGTGGGGAGCGCCGGAGCGAGCCGTCGTCAGGCCCCGGAGCGAGCGGCCGTCAGGCGGAACCACCCCGGCGGGAGGGCCTGGCGTGCCTCGGCCTGCGGATCCGGTCGTCCCGGACCACCGCCGCCCGTGGCCGCCGGTGGGGGTGCGCCGGGGACGGAGCCGTGGCGGCCAGGATCGCCGCCAGCACCAGCGGGCCGAGCAACAGCACGAGGTTCACGGTCATGTGCGCCTCCCAGGGGTTCCGGAACGGACACCGGCCGTCTGCCCCACACCCCCGGCCCCATGCCCAGCCGGCTCAGGCTCACCGCTGCCCGCCGTTACGCGGCGCGCCGGGCCGCCGTCACCGCTGGAACGGACTCGGCTCCCAGGCGTGCCCGCCGATCGGGTAGACGAACAGTGGCCGGCCCTTCACCGCGCTGGTGCGAAATGGCGTGCCGTGGCCCAGGTCGACCGGGACCGTCCCCTTCCGGTCGCCGCTCGACCACTCCAGTTCGAGGTACCAGCTCACCTCGTGCGAGGTGGTCTCGGCGGAGACCTCGATGACCTCCGGGTCGTTCTCGCTCACCTTGACCGGCAGACCGGTGCTGCCCTCGGTCACCACCGCCCGCGGGCGGGCCGCGTCCAGATCGAGGTCGTAGGAGTGGACGTCGACTCCGCTGCCGCAGCCCTCGCCCATGGAGTAGGCGTTCCAGGCGAGGGGAGGCCCGATCCGGACGACCCGGACGTTGAGCTTCGAGAGCACCACGGTGTCCTTGCCGGTGCCCTGCACGACGACCTCGATCGACTGGTAGTGACCGGGAACCGCGCCGACCCGGGAGACCCAGTCCGCCACGTCCGGCAGCTCGGGCGGGCGGGGGACCTCGGACGGCGGGCGGTCCACCACGTACTGGTCGCAGGCGGTGTCCCGGCCGGACGGCCGGACCGAGACCGTGAACGGGGGGCTCGTGTCCGCCCCGCCGGTCGGCCCCGGCGAGCCCGGACCTGCTCCGGCGGACGGGGAGGCAGGGTCGGAGGCGGAGACCGGGGCCGGGGCGGACACCGGGGCCGAGGCGGACGGCGAGTCATCAGCGCCCGGGGCCGGGGAGCCCGCGGACGACTCCAGCCCCGTGGCGACGGCCCCGACGGCGGCCAGCACCGCGGTGACCGTCACCGCGGCCAGGATTCCCCGCCGACGGACCCGCCTGAGTCGCTGCGCGGCCCCGGGAACCGGGTCCGGTCCGACGCGGTCGGCGACCACCGGCCCCACCTCGACGGCACCTCCCGGGTCCGAGGCCACCGACGTCACCGGGACCACCGGAGCCACCGGCGTCGCGGAGATCACCGGTGCCACCGGAGCGATCGGGGTCGCCGCTTCCGTCCGAGCCTCCGCCGGATCGGCCGGTCCGGACTCCGGTGACGTCCTGCTCCCCCGTGCCGCGTGGACGATGACCCACAGTCGGTACAGCTCGACGAGTTCCTCCGGCGTCGCCCTGCACAGCCGCGCGAGGAGGTCCAGCGGGGCGAACTCCGTCGGTACCACGTCGCCGGTGCAGTAACGGTGGAGCGTCGAGGTGCTCAGATGCAGCCTCTTCGCCAGCGCCCCGTAGCTGAGCCCCGAGCGGCTCTTCAGCTCCCCGAGCAGCCGGGCGAGCTCGTCCCGCTCCCCCATCTCCCCCAACCCCTCCGCCACCGTTCCTCCGCCCCGCTCTTCCCTGTCCGCAGTGCTCGCGCCGTACGGTCTCCGGCCGCTTCCGGCGGTCGGACTCGGCGCTGTGGCGCCCCGCCGCGGCCGGACCACCGTGAAGCGATCTTCGGAAGAGAAGCACGCCGCTCACCGTCCCACGGTTCCCGAGGCCGGTCGCGCCGTTGCGCCGTCCCGTGGACGCGTCCCAGGAAGGTTACGTCCTCCCAGCTCAAAGCCGGTAAAGCCGTCCCCGCGTCCCAGATCGCCCGGCCGCCGTTGCGGCTGGGACGAAGCGGCCGAGAAGCTTCCGGCGAACACCGAAGAGGAGCACAAGTGAGCACTGTTCAGGCACCCCGGACCGCGATACGCCCCGGCGACCGTTTCAACCGCGGCGCGGTGGCGCTGACGATGGGCGGCATCCTGCTGCTGACCGCGGCCTGCGGCGACGACGGGGGCAAGGGCGACGAGGCCCCCCGGGCAGCGGGCACCGCCGCCGCCGACGGGCCGGCGGCCACGGCCACAGCCACGGCCCTGCCCAAGACCTCGGCCGCCGTGCTGGACGTCGCGCCGAAGGACGGCGCCCGGGGCGTCGCACCGGACGCGCTCCAGGTGTCCGTCGCCCACGGCAGGCTCACCAGCGTCGACGTGACCGACAAGAACGGCAAGCCCGTCCCCGGCTCGATCAGTGCGGACGGCACCGGCTGGAAGCCCGCCGCCGCACTCGCCCCCGGCACCGCGTACACGGTGAGCGCCCAGGCGCTGGACGCCGACGGCCTCGCGGCCGCCTCCACGAGCACCTTCACCACCCGCACGCCCGACAAGCAGGTCTCCACCAACGACAACATCGCCGACGGCCAGACCTACGGCGTGGGCATGATCGTCAAGGTGGAGTTCAGCAAGAAGATCACGAACAAGGACGCCGTCGCCAAGGGCATCACCTTCGAGACTGACAACGGCACCGAGGTGAAGGGGCACTGGTTCGGCGACGACCGGCTGGACTTCCGCCCCGCCGACTACTGGAAGCCCGGTACCAAGGTGACGATCCACTACCGGCTGAAGAGCGTCGAGGTCTCGCCCGGCGTCTACGGCGACGTGGACAAGGACGAACCGTTCACCGTCGGCCGCTCCCAGGTCTCCACGGCCGACTCGGCCGCCCACACACTGACGACCGTCCGGGACGGCAGGAGCACCACCGTGCCCGCCACGCTCGGCGACGACAAGCACCCCTCGTGGGGCGGCACCATGGTGATCATGTCCAAGGAGAAGGTCACCCACATGAACTCCCGGACGGTCGGCCTCGGCGACGAGTACGACATCCCCGCCGCCCCGCACGCGATGCGGCTCACCAGCAGCGGCACCTACCTCCACGGCAACTACTGGTACAAGGGCGACCCGTTCGGCAAGGCGAACACCAGCCACGGCTGCGTCTCGCTCAAGGACGTGGAGGGTGGCAGCGACACCTCCGTCGCGGGGTCGTTCTTCAACAACTCCCTGATCGGCGACGTGGTCACGGTCGTGAACACCAAGGAGAAGACCGTGGCGCCCGACAACGGGCTGGGCGGCTGGAACCTCCCCTGGGCGAACTGGTAAGCCCCGGCGGCCGTTTCATCCCCCCAGGGAATCGCGTGCGCGGCGCACGGTCGTGACCGGCGGCTCCGTCGAGGTCCACGACGAGCTCGTCGACGGCCACCGGTACGCCGACCGCCACACCATGGAGATCGTCAAGGCCGACGGCTCCGTCGTCCGCATCGAGGTCTACGTCTTCGCCGAACTCGCCCCCGACGGCCGCTTCCGCCGCACCGAGGAGACCACCCTCATGCTCGAAGGCGCCGACGACGACCGGAACCCGGGCAGCGCCCGCTGACACCCCGCGCCGACCCTCGATCGTCTCGCCGGACCCGAGGACGGGGGCACCGCCCCGGGTGTGGCGCTCGCCTCCGGTGCGGAGCGAGCGCCACGCCCGGACCCCCGGTCAGCCCGGGAGGGTGTCGCGCAGGCGCTTCCTGTCCGGCTTGCCCACGGGGGTGAGCGGGATCTCGGGCACCAGGTGCAGGGCCTCCGGGGCGTAGATGCGGCCCTGGCGGGCGGTGACGAAGGCCCGGATCTCGTCCAGCTCCGGGCGGTGCCCCGGGGCGGGGACGACCACGGCGTGGACGTGTTCGGCCTGCTGGGCGTCGCGCAGGCCGAGGACGACGCACTCGGCGACGGCCGGGTGGGTGAGGAGCAGGTCCTCCAGCTCGGAGGGGTAGACGTGCCCGCCGACCACGATGATCTTGTCGGTAAGGCGGTCGGCCAGGTAGAGGAAGCCGTCCTGGTCGAGGTGGCCGATGTCGCCGGTGTTCAGCCAGCCGTCGCGCAGCACCTCGGCGGTGAGGTCGGGCCGCTTCCAGTACCCCGCCATGAGGGTGCGCGAGCGGACGTGGATCTCGCCCAGCTCACCGGCCGGCAGCTCGGCGCCGTCGCCGGACCGGATCGCCACCTCGACGCCCGGGAGGGGGCGGCCGACGGAGAGCCGGCCGCCGTGCCCGACCCGGTCGTGCTCGTGCGGGCCGAGGGCGGCGATGTTCTGCGCCTCCGACATCCCGTAGCCGCTCGCCAGGATCGGCCCGAACACCTTGATCGCCTCGCGGACCCGGGTCGGTGAGGCGACGCAGCCGCCGTACAGGATCCGCTCCAGGCTGGACAGGTCGGTGCGGGTGATCGCCGGGTGGTCCAGCAGCCGGTAGAGCAGCGGTGGCAGGACCCACAGATCGGTGATGCGTTCGCGCTCGACGGCGGCCAGCACCTCCCCGGGGTCGAAGGAGCGCTGCAGGAACACCGAACCGCCGTGGTACAGCGTCAGATCGGCCAGCACGCCCGCGAGATGGGCCAGCGAGGTGGCCGCCAGGAGGCGGCGCTTGTCACCCTGCGGGCCGAACGGGACGTCGAAGACCCTGCGGTAGGGGCCGTGCAGGCTGAGGATGCCCTTCGGGATGCCCGTGGTACCACCGGTGTGCCGGATGCCCAGGTCGTCGTCCGGGCCGACCCGCACGGCCGGGGGCTCGGCGGGCCGGCGGGCGGCGGCGGCGATCACGTCCTCACCGATCGCGTCCCCGCCGACCGGGTCCCCGCCAACCGCCTCCGGGCCGGGGCCCAGGGTCAGCACGGTCGGTACGTCGACCAGGGCGAGCAACTCGGGTGCGGTCGCGTACCGTTCGGCATCCACGAGGAGGACGGCGGTGTCGACGCTCGTGACGATCTCGGCGAGCACCAGGGCGCTCATGCCGTCGTACAGATTGACCAGCCGGGCGCCGGCGAGTCCGGCGGCGTAACGGGCGCTGAGCGCCTCGGGTGTGTTGCCGGTGAGCAGCGAGACGGTGGAGCCCCGGGTGACGCCCCGGGCGAGGAGTTCCTGGGCCAGGCGGTAGGTGGCGTCGACCAGTTCGCCCGCGGTGATCGTGGCACCGTCGGCGGTGGTGACGGCCGGCCGATCGGGGTCGCGGGCGAGGGACCGGAGGATCAGCGCGGGGGCGCTGACGAACTCCGCGTCGTACATGGCCACTTCTTCTTTGTAGTTTGCAACCATATCGACAGGCTAACCCCAACCCGGCTGCCGCGATGCCGATTCGGGGACGGGGAGCACACCGGACAGGCTCCGCTCCGGCCGGCCGGACGAACCCGTCCCATCCGCCGGGCAAGTGATGGGCAAGGCGCGGTAAAGGCTGTGCGCAGCTCCTTGAGGGATGCGACGGCCCGTCAGTAACGTCATGGCCACTTCAGCAGGTGGTGGGTCCGCCGACATCCCGCACGCATGTCACGGCCCCGACAGCAAGAGGCGCCCCCTCGGACCCAGGGCGCCCAGGACTCCCCGTACAGCGCGCCGCACCAGCCGGCCCGCGGCCGACCGCCGGGGCCGGCCCGCACATGCCGAGTACCGTCAGCACGGCCCGAGCCCGTACCGGCGCGCACCCCCGCCGGCACCGGCCGCGCCCTCGCCCCACGGAGGGTCGACCTTTGCGCCACCACTCCCCCCGCAGCGCGCGTCCGTCGCGGCCGCGCGGACTCCCCGCCGTCCTGCCCGCGCTCGCCGTGGCGGCCACCGGCCTGCTCGCCGTCGCCCCACCCGGCGCAGCGGCCGCCACCTCCGACGCGTCCGGACCGGCCTCCTCCGGGTGGACGGCCACCGGCACCGGCGACAGCTGTACCGGCATCCAGCTGCTCGGCAATCCCGGCTTCGAGACCGGCAGTGCCGCGCCCTGGACCACGACCGCCGGCGTCATCGACAACGCCGGTCGCGAGCCCGCCCACAGCGGCGGCTGGAAGGCCTGGCTCGGCGGCTACGGGTCGTCCCACACCGACACGCTGTCCCAGTCGGTCGCCCTCGCGGCCGGCTGCCGTGCCACCCTCGGCTTCTACCTGCACGTCGGCACCGCCGAGTCCGGGGCGACCGCGTACGACAGGCTGACGGTGTCGGCCGACGGCACCACGCTGGCCGCCTTCAGCAACCTCGACGCCGCTCCCGGCTACACCCTGCGCGGCTACGACCTGTCCGCGTTCGCCGGCCGGACCGTGACGATCACGTTCACCGGTACCGAGGACCCTTCGCTCCAGACCACCTTCACCGTGGACGACACCCTCGTCCGCACCTCCTGACAGCCGCCGGGGTGGGCCGCGGCACCCGGTCGCGGCCCAGACGGGCGTCCGCGCCCGGCACGGCGGACGGGCCGCGGGGACTCGGCCGGGCCGCGCTCTCACCTGCCGTATTCGCTCCATCACCCTCGGCGGCGGCTTGCTTCATGAGTCGAATGATCGACTGAGAAGGTGCTGCGGAATCCTTCGGATTCGGCGGGCCCTGGCGTACCTTCAAGGAAGCAGAGGCCAACCGCACAGTTTGTTCGTCCACTTGTTGAACTCAAGGCCGAGGGGTCAGAGGAGGGTTCCATGGTCAGCAGTACCGGCGACGGCCCGGTCCGCGGCGGGAGGCCCACGGCCAGGTCCGGCCGGACGACGGGGCGGATGTGGATCCGCACGTACCGGGTGGACGCCGACGGGCGGCCGCTGGACGCCGTCGAGCGGCGGGAGGAGTACGCGCCCGTGGCCCCGGTGCCGCTCGCCAAGAGCACCTGGCCGCCCTGCGCGTGCCCCCGGCACAGCGCTTCGCAGTCCGCATAGCTCCCCCGGGGCCCCGCACCGGCGACGCCGGCGGCGGCCGCCGGGCAGGTCCGGCGACCGCCGCTCACGAGGTGCGCCGACAGCGGCAGGCCTCCGGCCCGTGTCGGGTTCCGCAAGCTCCCTTTCCGGCTCGGGCGCCGGCTCAGTACTCGTTCTTGATGACGAAGTACGATCCGCGGATCGTCCCGGCGAGCTTCGACTTCTGGCGGGCGAACTTGAACCGCTGGGCGAGCTCCTCCGGGACGTCCATCCCGTCCGAGAGCTTGAACCCGACCGCTCGCTTCCTGGCGTCGTCGACGGTGTACATCACGTTGACCGACAGTCCGCTCTCGTAGAAGACGTAGGCCATCCGGATGTCCTCGACCTGGAAGGACGTGGCCTCCAGGGGCCTGGACGCGATGACGATCTCGCGTTCCTCCCGCAGGATCCGGTGCACCCAGTCGACGACCTCCGCGGCCTGGTCCGCGGGTTCCACGGTGAAGACGTGGTCGTACTTGTTCTTGAAGTAGCGGGCCTCGTTCGCCCGCAGGCCGGCGAGTGCGTCCGCGACGGGCGACGACTCCAGACCGACGGTCGATACGGTGCCGAAGTCCACGGCGTAGGTCATGGCGGATTCCTTCCCAGGGGCGCGGGCGGACGACAGGGGCTTGGGGCGGTCCGCGCGAAGGGCGAGGCCACGCCCCGAAGCGGCGCGGAACGGCTCGACCGGCGGGCGTGCCGTGCACTGGTTTCGCGCGCGGCTCCGGCGACGGAGGCGGGTCCTCGGCGGGCGCCGTCCGTGGCTCCGCCCCGCACCGCTTCACCGGCGCCGATCGTACTGGTCCGGAATGCTGCGGCCCCGGAGCGACCGACCGGCGTGTCCAGCGTGCGGTTAAGGACCGTTGATGCCGATGCCGCCGAAGTCGCGGGCCGGGATCCGCACCGGACCGCCGGGCGCCGAAGCCCGGCCGCTGGGGTACTGGCCGAACCCGCGGTTGACCTGGGAGGAGGCCATCAGCAGCACCAGCGCTCCGGCGGCGACCGCCAGCAGCTTGCCG
>NZ_JBEPAA010000144.1:0-9445 GCF_040298365.1 Kitasatospora sp. NPDC001603 | reverse complement strand
CGCCTCGCCACCATCTGGGCCGAGGTCCTCGACCACCCCCGCATCGGCATCCACGACAGCTTCTTCGACCTCGGCGGCGACTCCATCCGCGCCGTGCAGGTGCTGGCCAAGTGCCGGGAGGCCGGCGTGCCGCTGGCGCTGTGGATGATGCTCCAGGCCAAGAGCCTGGCCGAGGTGGCGGGCATGATCGACGCCGAGCCGGCCGGTCCGGCCGGGGAAGACGTGCCGCTGACCCCCAGTCAGCACCGTTTGCTGGCCTCGGCCGACGGTGGCGCCCGGACGGTCCGGCTGGCGCTCGGGCGGGTGCCCGACGCAGCGGTGCTCGCCGCCGCGCTCGGCGCGCTGGTGGCCCGCCACGAGGCTCTGCGGCTGCGGATCTCCGCCGACGGCCGGTCGGCGGAGCCGGCCCCGGCGCCCGCCGGGACGGCCCTGCTCACGGTGCTCGATCTCGGTACCGTGGCGCCCGCCGACCGTGCCGGCCAGCTCGACGGTGCGCTCGCCCGGGACCGGGCCGGGCTGGTCCCGTCCGAGGGGGCGATGCTCCGCGCCACGCTGGTCCGCTTCGACGACGAGAAGCGTCACGAGCTGTGGCTGACGATCCACCAGCTCGCGGCGGACGCCGCCTCCTGGCCGATCGTGCTCGCCGATCTGAACGCGGCCTACGCGCGGTCGGCGGCGGGTGCTCCGGTGCTGACGGCCCCGGTCGAGGTGCCGTGGCGGGCCTGGGCGCAGGAGCTGGGCGAGCAGGCGCACTCCGAGCGGGTGGCCGAGCAGGCGGAGTACTGGCTCGACCGGGCCGAGGCCGTGTCGCTGCCGGTGGACCGGGTCGGGGACCAGGTGCCGTGCCGGGCCACCGAGGAGACCGTCACGGTCGTGCTGCCCGCCGAGCGGACGGCCGCGCTGCTGGCCGGTCCGCGCCCCGAGCAGCCGTTGCTGACCGCCCTCGGCCAGACCCTGGCGCAGTGGGCCGGCGGCGACCGGATCCTGCTCGACGTCGTCACCGACCCGCGCCACCAGCAGGCGCTGGCATCCGAGTTGGCGAACACCGTCGGCCCGCTGGCGGACCTGCACCCGGTGGTGCTGCGGATCCCGAAGGGGCGTGAGCTGTCCGCCGTGCACACCGCGGTCGCGCGCCGGCTGCGGTCGGTGCCGGCGCCCGCGCACGGCTACGGCCTGCTCCGCTACCTGGCCCCGGACGCCGAGCTGGCGGCCGAGCTGGCGGAGCTGCCGACCGGCGAGGTCCGGTTCGGCTTCACCCCGGCCGCGCCGACGGCCGCCGCGCCGCCGCTCACCGGTGCCGAGCGGGACGGCGAGCCGCCGCTGGTGTTCGTCCCGGGCCGGATCGAGCTGCGGGCGGCCCCGGACGCGCCGTCGACCCACCTGCTCGACATCGCGGCCGAGGTCTACGACGGCCGGCTGTACCTGCACTGGACGTACAACACCGCCGTCCACGAGCCGGCCACCGTCCAGCGCCTCGCCGCCGAGCAGCTGCGCTGCGTGGCGGAGCTGCTGGACCAGGCGGGTGACCGGCCGGCGGCCGCCCCGCGCGGCCGGTCCGCGGCCACCCCGGCGGGTGTCGCCGGGGTGGCCGAGGTGATGGCGCGGCACGGCATCCCGGGTGCCTCGCTGGCGCTGATCCGCAACGGCGAGCTGGCGGCGGTCGAGCAGTTCGGCGTGCTCGGGGTGGAGGACCCCGCACCGGTGACCGCCGAGACGCTGTTCCCGGCCGGTTCGATCTCCAAGCACGTGACCACGTTCGCCCTGTTGCGCCTGGTCGAGGCGGGAGTGATCGAGCTGGACCGCGACGTCAACGAGTACCTCACCTCCTGGCAGGTCCCCGCGCTGCCCGGGGTGTCGACCCCGGTGACGCCCCGGCTGCTGATCGCCAACCTGTCCGGCATCGCCCCCCATCCGGACGTCGACGGGAACTACCACCGCCACGACCCGGTGCCCACGGTGCTCGACGTGCTGAACGGGCGCCCGCCGGCGATCACCCCGCCGGCCCGGCTGCTGGACGAGCCCGGCGCCACCTTCCGGCAGATCCCGCTGAACTACTCGGTGCTCCAGCAGGCCATGGCGGACGCCACCGGCGAGGAGTTCCCGGCCCTGGTGCACCGGCTGGTACTGGCGCCGCTGGGGATGACCGGCAGTGGCTTCGGGGTGTCCGTCCCGGACGAGCTGGGCCGGCCGTACGCGCGCGGCCACCACGCAGACGGCACCCCGGTGTCCGGCGGGTACGTGCTCAACCCCGAGCTGGCGGCCGGCGGCCTGTGGACCACCGCGGCCGATCTGGCCAGGCTGGCCGTCGAGGTGCGGCGCTGCCACCTGGGGCACTCCGGCGGCCTGGTGGGCGCCGAGCTGGTCCGGCGGATGCTCGCCCCGCAGTCCGGCCGCTCCTACGGCTGGAGCACCATCGTCGACGACACCAGCGGCGACCTGGAGTTCGGGCACGGGGGTCAGGCCGTCGGGTTCCAGGCGATGACCGGCCTGCGGGTGCACTCCGGCACCGGCGTGGTGCTGCTGTCCAACGCGGTCACCGGGCGCGAGCTGGTCAAGCACCTGCTCGCCACGGTGTGGACCGGCCAGAACCGGCTGGCCCACCTCTGGCAGCAGGCGATCGACGAGGCCACCGAGGCGGAGTCGCGGCTGGGCTGAGCCCCGGCTGGGCCGAGCCGCTGAGGGCCCGGCCGCCGGCCCCCGTCCCCCCGCCGCGCGCGGGGCGGGCGGGGGCCGGTCGGTGTGCGGCGGCCGTGGCCGGAGCCCCGGTCCGACAACGGGTTGCCGAAGCCCCGGACCGCCCCGGACCGGCCCCCGGGCCTACCCCGAATCGCCCCGGGCCCGCCCTCCCGGGCATGACCACATCGTGCCAGTGCAGCGTCCTGACGTCGCCGGACCGCTGACTGGGCCCCCCGACCGGCCCAGAATCCAGAGGGGGGCCGCCGGCCGGTGTCGGCGCGCCGGATCGCGGGTCGCCGCGGACGCGGCCGTCCGCACGAATTCGGCACAGCACAGGGGGAATCATGGAACTGCGCGTCCTAGGCCCAGTCGAGGTCCTCGACGACCAGGGCCTCCACATCGAACTGCCGGGCGTCAAGGCGCAGACGGTGCTCGCCAGCCTGCTGCTGGCGAACGGCCAGACCGTCTCCGACACGCACCTGAGCGACATGCTGTGGGCCTGGGACCCGCCGACCACGATGACCGCGCAGATCTACACCTACGTCTCCCGGCTGCGCAAGCGCCTGGGGCCGCACGTCGAGCTGGTCCGCCGCCCGCGTGGGTACCAACTGGTTTCGCATGAGGCCAAGTTGGACCTGACGACGTTCGAGCGGCTGGCCCGTCGCGGTCGTGACGCGCTGACCCGGGGGAACCTGGCGCAGGCCGCCGACGACCTGCGGGCGGCGGTGTCCCGCTACCGCGGCACGGTGCTCGGCAACGTGACCGAGTTCCTGGCGGACGCCGAGCGGCCCCGGCTGGAGGAGCTGCGGCTGGCCGCGCAGGAGGACCTGGTCGAGGTGGAGCTCGCGCTCGGCCGGCACCAGCGCCTGGTGCCGGAGCTGACCGCGCTGGCCACCGAGCACCCGACCCGGGAGCGGCTGAGGGCCCAGCTGATGACCGCGCTGTACCGGTGCGACCGGCAGTCGGACGCCCTCGCGGTCTTCCACGCCGGGCGCCGGATCCTGGCCGAGGAGCTGGGGATCGATCCGGGGGCCACCCTGACCGGCGTCCACCAGGCGGTCCTGGAGGGCACCCTGGGTCTGCCGGCCGCCGGCCCGGCGCCGTCGGGCCCGGTGCGGCTCGGCCTGCCCGCCGCCGGGCGGCCGGCGCCGGCCATGCTGCCGCCGGACGTCGCGGACTTCACCGGCCGCCGGGCGGAGCTGGCCCAGCTGGAGCGGTTGGTGGCGTCGGACGGGGACGGTGCCGGCCCCCGGCGCGCGCTGATCACCGGGATGGCCGGGGTCGGCAAGTCGGCGCTCGCCGTCCGCCGGGCGCACGGCCTGCGGGACCGCTTCCCGGACGGTCAGCTCTACGCCGACCTGACCGACCAGGACGGCACCTCGCGCTCCCCGGAGGCCGTGCTGACCTCCTTCCTGCACGCCCTCGGCGTCGAGTCCGCCGATCCCGACCGGGGACTGCTGGAGCTGATCCGGCTGTACCGCACGCACTGCGCCGGGGCGCGCCTGCTGGTGGTGCTGGACAACGCGGTGAGCAACGCGCAGATCGCCCCGCTGCTGCCGAACGGGCCCGAGTCGGCGGTGATCGTCACCAGCCGCCGGCACCTGCTGGCCGCCTCGGGGCGGGACACCCTGGCGCTGCCGGTCTTCGACGACGGGGAGTCGATGGAGCTGCTGGCCGCGCTGGTCGGGCCGGAGCGGGTCGCCGCGGACCCGCTGTCGGCCCGGGCGATCGTGGACAGCTGCGCGGGCCTGCCGCTGGCCGTGCGGATCGCCGGGGTGCGGCTGGCGGCCCGGCCGCACTGGCCGCTGTCCCGGCTGGCCGGGCGGCTGGCCGACCAGAGCACCCGGCTGGACGAGCTGAGCTTCGGCGAGCTGCGGGTGCGCGAGACGATCCGGCGCTCGCTGCGCGAGGTCAGCCTGCGCGGCCGGCAGGTGCTGACCAGGCTCGCGCCCTTCGGGACGGGCGTCTTCCCCGCCGAGGCGGCCGCCTGGGAGCTGGGGCTGCCGCAGGCGACGGCGGAGCAGGTGCTGGAGGAGCTGGTGGACATCCGGCTGCTGGAGACGGCCGGCGCGGGCGGCTCCGAGCGGGGCGGGTACCGGCTGCACGAGCTGGTGGTGCTGCTGGTGTCGGCGCCGGGCGCGGGCGGTGTGCCGAGCCAGCGCGGGGCGCCGCGGTCCCGGACCCCGCAGCTGCTGGCCGGCTGACGGCGGCGGCACCGCGGGAGCCTCCCGGCGGGCGCGGCCGGGAGGCTCCCGCGCGCTGCTACGCCGGGGCCTCCCGCCCGGCCGCCCGGACGGCCGGGCTGAGCGTCACGGCGGCGGTCAGCAGCAGCAGGACGGCGGCCATGACGATCGCGGTCCAGGTGGTCCCGGCGCGGGCGAGCAGGTAGCCGGCGGCCAGCGAGCCCAGCGCGTTGGCCCCGGAGGTCAGGAAGGCCGAGGTGGCCGTCACCCGGCCCTGCAGCTCGTTCGGGGTGTTCCGGGCCATGTAGACGCCGCCGCAGACGTTGAACAGCCCGGCGACGAACATGATCCCGGCGGCCACCAGGCCGATCGCCACCGGCCGGTGCAGCAGCGCGACCAGCGGCATCAGCACCAGCCAGACCAGGTGGCCCAGCACCGCTGTGGCGTACAGGCCGACCCGCTTCGCCCACCAGCCGGCCGCCAGCGCGCCGAGCAGACCGCCGACCCCGGCCACCCCGGAGACCAGACCCAGCACCGCGGGGCTGCCGCCGTGCTCCTTGATCACCACCATGACGGTGAGGCTCAGCATCTGGAAGAGCAGGTTGCTGCCGGCGAACACCGCGGTCATGATCCGCAGGAACTTCTGGCGCCAGAGCCAGACCACGCCGTCCTTGATCTCGTGGTGCAGTCGCTGCGGCGGACCGGTCGGGGCCGCCCGCAGGTCGCGGCGGATGAAGGTCAGGCAGATCAGCGCGACCAGGTCGGCCACGGCGGTGACGGCGAACGGCAGCCAGCGCAGCACGGTGAAGAGCAGCCCGCTGAGCGGCTGGCCGAGCAGGCCGATGGCCGCACCGCGGGCCTGGTTCTGGGCGAGGGCGGCCGGCAGCTGCTCGACGGGGACGACGTTGCGGACGGTCACCTGCTCGGCGGTCGAGTAGAAGATCCCGAGCGCGCTCTCCACGAAGGCGGCGGCCATGATGAACGGCACCCAGACCCAGTGGTGGTAGGCGGCCAGCGCGACGGCGGCGAAGGCGAGCATCCGGACGGCGTCGCAGACCAGCATCACCTTGCGCCGGTCCCAGCGGTCGACCAGCGCCCCGGCGGGCAGTTGGACCAGCAGGTTGGGCAGCGCCGCGGCGAACGCGACGTAGCCGCAGGCGGTGGCGGAGCCGGTCTGCCAGAGCACCAGCATCGGGTAGGCGACCATCGAGACGGTGGAGCCGAACTTCGAGAGTCCGGCGCCGACCCAGAGCCGCAGGAAGTCCATGTTCCGGCGCAGCGGCACGGCGGGTGACGGCGCGTCGGCCCCGGCGGGGGCGGTGTCGGCGCCGCCTGCGGCCCCCGGCTTGTCGGCCCCCGGTTCAACGGCCTTCGGTTGGGCGGCCTCCGGTTCGTCGGCCGGTGTTCCGTCGGCCGGTGTTCCTTCGGTGCCGGCCGTCGGCCCGGTTCGGTCGGGCCGCCCGCGCGCGTCGGTCGCTGTCGGTATGGTCATGAGGGGCCCTCTCGCTGCCATCGGACCGTTTCCGGCATTGGCTCGCCAGCCTTGGCCCGCCTGCTATCGATTCCCTATACCCCGGCCCGGGCGCGGTCCGGGCGGTGCGAATATCGCTGGAATATAGGACCTTTCGGGACCGTCCTCCTGCCACGGATTTCCGCGTGGCCGTCTGTCGACCTGGAAGGGGGTCGCGGCATTGGGCGCACGTCCCGCCTGGAAGCCGTTGGAGATCAGCCCGGAATCACTGTCCGTGTCCGAAGACTCGGGCCTCGACGGGCTGCTCGAATGGCTCGATTCCAGCCCTGATCTGGAGTCATTGCTGGACCGGGAGAAGGCCCTGGTGTTCCGGGGCTTCGGCGCCACCGAGGAGCGGCTCGCACCGGTCATGGACCGGCTGCTGCCGAACCGCCTCGCCTACGTGCACGGGAACTCGCCGCGCACCAAGGTCGGTGACAACGTCTACACCTCCACCGAGTACCCGGCCGAGTTCACCATCTCGATGCACAACGAGCTCTCGTACGCGCACCAGTGGCCCGCGCGGCTGCTGTTCTGCTGCGTCACGGCCGCCGCGACCGGTGGGGCCACCCCGGTGGTCGACGCGGCGCTCTGGCTGGAGCTGCTCGACGACGAGGTGCGCGAGCGCTTCGCCGACGGTGTCCGGTACACCCAGAACCTGCACGGCGGCCTCGGCCTCGGAAAGAGCTGGCAGGAGACCTTCGAGACCGGTGACCGGGACGAGGTGGACGCGTTCCTGGCCGCCTCGCACGCCGTGAGCCAGTGGCGGCGGGACGGCAGTCTGCGGATCGTCCAGAACCGCCCGGCGACCGTCCACCACCCGAGGACCGGTGCCGAGGTCTGGTTCAACCAGTCCGACCAGTGGCACCCCGCCGCGCTCGGCGACGAGACCGCGGCCGCCCTGGCCAAGGTCATGCCGCAGGAGGACCTGCCGCAGTCGGTGGCCTTCGCCGACGGGTCGCCGATCCCGGCCGAGCACGTCCTGCAGGTCCGCGACCGCGGTCTGGCGGCGGCCGTGGACGTGGACTGGCGCCAAGGCGACGTCCTGCTGATCGACAACCTGCTGGTCGGCCACGGCCGCCGCCCGTTCACGGGGGCACGCCGGGTCCTCGTGGCGATGTCCGACTGACTTCCGGTTGAGAACCGGCGAAGAAGCCTGAAAGGGGTCATCCGATGACCACGGTGTTGTCGTCGTCAATCCACACCACCAGTGCCGTCACCCTGACCGACGCCGAGCGCGACGAGGTGTACGCCCTGGCCGTGCAGCTCGTCGGGGTCGAGCGCGGCATGGTCGACGAGATCGCGTGGATGGGAGCCGCCCGCAAGCTCTCCGCGCGGCTGCCGCTGCGCGTCCGGGAGGCGGTCCGCCGCTACCGCCACGACCCGGGCCCGGACGGCCTGCTGATCCTGCGCAACCTGCCGAACGACGTGGACGCGCTGCCGGTGACCCCGACGGTCCCGGAGTCGGTGGAGCGCGTGGCCACCGTTCCGGCCGCGATCTCGGCACTGGTCAGCCTGGCCCTGGGCGAGGTCGTCGCGTACCGCGAGGAGAAGTCCGGCGCCCTGGTGCAGAACGTCGTCCCGGTGCCGGGGCGCGAGGAGTCGCAGAGCAACGCCGGCTCCGGCACGCTGCTGGAACTGCACGTGGAGAACGCCTTCCACCCGCACCGTCCGGACTACGTCGGGCTGTTCTGCCTGCGCAACGACCACAGCGGCACCGCCGGCACCCTGGTGTCGTCGATCCGCCGGGCGCTGCTGATCATCCCGGACAACGTGATCGAGGTCCTGATGCAGCCGCGCTTCGTGACGCAGCCGCCGCCGTCCTTCCACGCCGGCGCCGGGACCGAGTACCACCCGGTGCTGGAGGGCGCGGCGGACGACCCGAACATCCGGGTCGACTTCAGCGCCACCACCGGTCTGGACGAGACCGCCACGGCGGCCCTGGAGATCCTGCGCGGTGCACTGCTCGACGTCTCGGCGATGCTGGTGCTCCAGCCCGGCGAGCTGGCCTTCGTGGACAACCGCCTGTCGGTGCACGGGCGGACCTCCTTCGAGGCCCGCTACGACGGCCACGACCGCTGGCTGCACCGGACCTTCGTGCACCTCGACCACCGCCGCAGCCGCGGCCACCGGGCCGACAACGGCCTGGTCCTGTACTGACCGCCGCGGTGGGAGGCGGTCGCCGGTCCCCCGACAGCGGCCGCCTCCCGCCATCCCTCCCTGGGTAGCCATGCACATCGTCCTGGCCGATCTGGCCATTCCGGCCGACGGGCCCTCCGCGGAGGAGGTCCGCGACGGCCTGCTGCGCTGCGCCGAACCCGGCCACGGGCTGCGGCACGTCTACGCCGAACCCCGGGACGGGGCGGTCCGCGCGGCGCTCTTCCTCTCCCGGGCCCTGGTCCGGGAGGCCGAGGCGGCCGCCCGGGAGCTCTGCCTGGCCTACTGCTCGGGCCTGCGGGGCGGGCATCTGGTCCGGGTCGGGGCGACGCTCGTCCCGCAGTTCGGGGAGGTCCTGCTGTCCGGCGGGCCGGACGCGGAAGGGTGACGACGGCAGCAACGTGACATGGCAACACCCTGGCCTACCGATTCCATGGTCAGGCCATCTCGACCGTGTGAGAGTAGAGGTGTCGGCAGGGGGAGCTCCTCGGAAACCAAGGAGAAGCCGCCGAAAGTGCCGAGCCGGATCAGGCTCGCCACGAATTCACACGTCAGTGCCCGCGCCATCTCGCGGGCAGGTAATTGGGGGAATTCCAATGAACGCCATGGCCATCGTCCGCCGTATCGCTCCGGCCGCGGTCGTGCTGTCCGTCACCCTGCTGGTCGCGCCGGCCGTCTCGCTGATCGACGCGGCGACCGGTGCCCGGGGCGGGGCCGTCACGGTCGCCATGAACAACGGCTGGGACTGACGGCCCGTCCGAATCCGACGATGGCTCACATCGCCGTACCGGCGGCGGTGGGAGGCAGCGCGGCGGGGGGGCGCCCCCCCCCCGGGGGGGGGGGGGGGCGGCCGCGGGGGCCCCCCCCCCCCCGCGGGCGGAGATGTTGGCGCGGGGGGGGGGGGGGACGGGGCCGCGGC
>NZ_JBEPAA010000143.1:0-9825 GCF_040298365.1 Kitasatospora sp. NPDC001603 | reverse complement strand
TTTGGGGGTTATTTGGGGGGGGCGGCCGCCCCGGGGGGGTCGGCGCGCCCCCCGCCGATGGGGTCAGGTCGTGGGGTCGGTGAGGTGGTCGAACTCGCCGGCCTTGACGCCCTGGAGGAACTTGGCGAACTTGAGGGGGGTGGTGCGGACGATGATCTCGCCGTCGTCTGACTCGCGTATTTCGACGAGTCCATCGACAGTGCGCACCTCGACGCATGCGTTACTTGAGCCCGAGTAGCTGGCTTTCTGCCAGACGGAGCTATCCATGTTTGCTCTCTATCTCCTTCACAATGGATCGGATGAAGTCTCGTGAGTCTTCTTCCGAGAGGGCCACGGATGCCATCCGGGCGAGGATTTCCCGGTAGCTTGCCAGCTGGGCGGGAGCATCGAAGAGCGGGCAGCCAAAGCTGATGTCAATCTGCACAGTGTCCAGTTCGGCTACTGGACCACCGATGTAGGTGAAGTTCTCGCTGGGGCCGGGCAGTGACTCGATGTCGAACGGCACAACTCGAACTGATACCCCAGAGCTCTCGGAATCCCGAATGAGGGTTTTGAGTTGCTCGGCAAGTACGGTCGGACCACTGAACTGCATGCGAAGTGCAGCCTCATGGACGAAGGCCGTGTAGGGCGTGGTGCCCGACCGGACAGTGCGTTGTCTGTTCAGCCGGAAGGCCATTCTGAGGTCGATGTCCGACTGCGGCAGCGGCGGGATCGCGCGAGCAAACACCGAAGCCGCGTAGGAAGGTGTTTGCAGCAGTCCGGGGATGAAGGTAATCGTGTAGGTAGAGATCCTGTCGGCATGGCTCTCGATCTCGGCCACGTCAAGCAGATCTGTGGTCAGGCTGGGGCGATAGTCCTCCCACCAGCCCTTCCCCCGCTCCCCGATCATCTCGGCGAGTGCGTCGATCAGAGCCTCGTTAGCGCACATGCAGGCTGCTGCGATCGCGCGTAGGCGCTCCACGCTGACGCCGGTCTTCCCGTTCTCCATCTGAGTCACCTGGGCAGGTGTCACCCCGAGCGTACGGGCAAGGTGACTACCGCCGAATCCGGCTTGCTCTCGCATCCTTCGCAGCTCGGCACCAATGCGGCGCTGCCGAAGGGTTGGGTTGGGGCGAAGGGCCATGGCGTCCTCTCTGCTGTGCTGAGGCCAGTCTGCCGCGCAGCTCGTGAACGGGTCCATCTGGGGGCATGGCGCCTCCCCGGGGCAGCATCCCACCGAAGAGGGAATCTTCTCGTTCGGGGCTTAAATTTCTGGCGACGTGCGCTACGGTCGTCTCACATCGATCCGATGGATCGTCAGTAACGCCTGTTCCCAGGGCAGTAGGCGCCTGCTGCCCGCGCACCGCAGAGCAGCCGTACGCGGCACTCCCAGTCCCGTTCCGGCCTGGCTCACGGCGACGAATCCGCCGGTTCCGCCACACCCACCCCACTCCACTTCACTTCGGAGGTCCCTCATGTGTGCCTTCACCCTGCCTGAACCGCCCGACTGGTCCGCCGCCCGCGAGGAGCTGCGCGAGGCCCTCGACCTCGCCGGCTGGCCCGACGACCTCATCCACGACGCCGAACTCGCCCTCTGCGAGCTCTACGTCAACGCCTGGCGCCACGGCGGCAGCCCCGCCCCGCTCGTCGTCGTCCTGCTCCGCGACCACACCCTGCGCGTCTCCGTCGCCGACGACAACCCCCACCTCCCCGAACCCCGCACCCCCGCCGACCCCTACGCCCTCTCCGGCCGGGGCCTGCACCTCGTCCGCTCCCTCACCCACCGCTTCGGCACCGACCCCCGCAAGCACGGCAAGCGCGTCTGGTTCGAGCTGGACGCCGCCGCGTGACCACCACCCCCGAACCCGACCCCCCACACCCCCGCGACACCGGAAGGAACCAGCCGTGGGAGTCCTGATCCCCCTCATCACCGAAGCGATCCACACTGAGCGCACCACCGTCGCCTACCTCACCGTCGAACCCGTCCCCGACGCCACCCTCCAGCTCCGCCTCGCCGTCGACCTCGACATCCACACCGGCCCCGGCGAACAGCTCGCCCTCCCCCTCACCCGCGACCAGGCCCACGACCTCCTCCACGACCTCGCCGCCCACCTCGGCCACCGCGTCCTCGGGATCCGCCGATGAGAACCGGCACCGCCAATTGCCTCGTCGGCGCGGCCCTCCTCACCCTCCTCGCCCTCGCCCTCACCACCGTCGCCCTCGGCGTCCTCACCACCCTCAAGATCAACCATCACCCCCAACCGCCCCCACCCCCGCCCATCACCCCCCACGGCCGCTGGGAACTGCGCACCCGCCCCGACGGCACCCACGAATACGCCTGGATCGCCCGCCAGGCCGGCCACTACGGCCCCGAAACCCACCACCGCACCCCACCGAAGAACCAGAAACCCGGACGCCACGCCATACCGCACTGACCGGACGCCCGTGCCGGGGCGATGGGCCATCCGCCCGTCGCCCCGGGCGACCCGGGTGGAATTCTCCGGTGGCCGTGGCCCGCGACCGGGCAGAATCGGGCCCATGTTGACCATCGGATCCATCGTGTTGGGTGTCGCGGACGTGCGGCGGGCCGTCGACTTCTGGACGGAAGCGCTGGGCTACGCGGCCCGCGACGAGGTCGAGGACCACTGGGCCGTCCTGGAACCCGCCGAGGGACCGGGCGTGCAACTGGCACTCGGCCTCAGCGAATCGCCCCTCCAGGAGCACCCCCGCGTCCACCTCGACCTGTACACGGCGGACGCCGCCGAGCAGGCGGCCGAGATCGAGCGCCTGCTCGCGCTCGGAGCCAGCTCGGTCGACTGGGACAGCTACCCCGAGGACCCGGACTTCGTCGTCCTCGCCGATCCCGACGGCAACCGGTTCTGCGTGATCGACACCAGCCACGGCTGACGGCCCGCCGGGCCCTCGTCAGTCGCCCTGTCCGTCCTGTTCGCCCTGCTCGTCCGCCCGGTGGCGGTGGCGGCGGCGGTGGAGGCCGTGCCGGTGCTCCCCGTCCTGCGCCCGGGGGATCCGGCTCTCCAGCCCGGTGCGGAGCCGCTGCGTCAGTGTCCCGGCGGCGGTCGCGAGGAAGACGAAGTTGTAGACGATCTGCAGGATCACCACCAGCCGGGGCCCCTGCCCGGCCGCCGTGATGTCGCCGTAGCCGACGGTGGCCATCGTGACGACGGTGAAGTAGAGCGCGTCGAGCCGGGTGTGCAGGCCGTCGAACTCGCCCACCGAGGCGGCCAGCACGTAGTACGTGCCCGCGAAGACGTTCATCGACAGGCAGATCAGCACGACCAGCCACAGCCCCGGCCGTCGGCCCGTCCCGCGCAGCAGGTCGAGGACCCGGCCCAGCAGCAGGCCGCTCAGCAGGGTCAGGACACCGGCGAACACGAGCCAGCTGAGGACCGGGCGGCGTTCGCCGAAGTAGCGCAGCGGCAGCGTGAAGTACGCGAGCATCAGCAGGGCGAACGAGCCGAGCAGCAGGAACCAGGCCCGCACGTCGACGCGGTGCTCCTGGGCGAGGGGGGTCGGGGTCGCGGACATCCCGCTCAGCCTGTCGCAGTGCCACCGGTCCCGCCCGCCGGGCTGCTCCGAACGGACCGGCCGGCCACGGCGGGGCCCGGACACGACGAAGCCCCCACCGTTGCCGGTGGGGGCTTCGTCGGAGAAGCCTCAGGCCGTGGTCGTGGTCCGGGGGGTCTCGGTGGCCTTGGTCACATTGGTCGGCGCGACCACCTGCG
Source organism: Kitasatospora sp. NPDC001603 (assembly GCF_040298365.1). Lineage (NCBI taxonomy): Bacteria > Bacillati > Actinomycetota > Actinomycetes > Kitasatosporales > Streptomycetaceae > Kitasatospora > Kitasatospora sp. NPDC001603. Next base: position 6,103 of record NZ_JBEPAA010000143.1, on the reverse strand, counting down.
GGGCCACCGGCTGCTGCGGCGCGGTCTGCGCCTGCGGAGCAGCGGTGCTCTGCGCCGTACCCGGCGCGGCGGCGGCGTCCGCGGCCGGAGCCTCGTCCTCGCGCAGCGCCTTGGTCTCCGCCTTCAGGATGCGCATCGACTTGCCGAGGCCACGGGCCATCTCCGGCAGCTTCTTCGATCCGAACAGCAGGATTACGACAGCCAGCACCACCAGGAGGTGCCAGGGCTCAAGACCGTTCCGCAGCATCCCCGGCCACCGGTCCCTTCTTGTCTAGAGTCACGGGTGGGCAAAGCGCCCGACCTGGCCAGTATGCATGGCCGCGGAGGCGAACGTATACACCGGTCGGGAAACGCTGGTCAAAAACCAGGTGTTGACCAGGCGGATGGCGATTAGTCGCAGGCCCCGCGGTGAATTCCGGCCACCGGGTCAATTGCCGTATCCGATGATGAGGCCGCAGAACACCGCCGCCACCAGCGCCACCCCGACCGACAGCACCAGCAGGACCCGGGTGCCCGGCAGCGGCGCCCCGGCGCGGATCGCCGCCTCGACGCGGATCCACCGTCGGTACGCGGTGGCACCGAGCACCGCCCCGCCGAGGGCGCAGACCACGGCCAGGGCGATCCGCAGCGGCGCGGGGGCGACGTCGGGGGTCAGCTGGTCGACGGCGATGCCGCCCGCGAGCAGGCCGAGTGCCGTCCGGATCCAGGCCAGGAAGGTCCGCTCGTTGGCCAGCGAGAACCGGTAGTCCGGCTCGCCACCGCCCGGCGACCGCGCGCCGTCCGCCTCCGGCCCCGGCCCCGGCCCAGGCCCCGGCCCAGGCCCCGGCTCCGGCTCCGCCTCTCGCCCCGGCTCCCGGTCCGGCATCGGCCCTCCCGCCGCTCTCCCGGTGTTCCCGTCGAACCCCAGGCTGCCCTGGCACGCCCGGCCCCGCAGCTCAGGACCGGGCCGCCGTCCGTCCGGCGGGAACTCGGGTGCGGAGGGCGGCCGGCCTCGGCCAGACTGCCGCGATGAGCATCGACACGGCCGGCCCCGCGGCCCCCGGCCCCGCGACCCCCAGCCCCGCGACCCCCAGCCCCGCCCAGGAACGAGCGCTGCGGCACGTCACGTCGCTCGCCACCGGCGGCCCGCTCGCCGCCGGACTGCGCATCACCCTCAACTTCCACCCCAACCGGGCCGACGGCGGCCGGGACATCCTGGAGGCGCTCGCCCAGGACGGCGTCTACCGCTCCCAGTTCGTCACCGGTACCGGCAACGGCGGCTTGACCGCCCACCCCGGCGGCGACCGCTGGCGCTGGGAGAGCCGGATCTTCGGCGGCGCCTACGACGAGGCCCCGGCCGAGGAGCGCCCGGTGTACGGGGCGCTGGACTACCGGCGCAAGCCCGTCGGCGCGGCGCCCCGCTTCGGCTCGGCCCATCTCCGGCTCGCCCCGCACGCCCTCGCCCGGGCCACCTTCTGCTACCCGGACAGCTACCTCGACCCGTCCGACTTCGGCACCGCCGACCGGATGGCCCTGATCGCCCTCGCCGAGGCCGACGACGCGGACGAGCTGGACGACTACATCGAGGCCCAGGTGCACGGGCCGGTCCGGCTCGACAGGGACGTGGAGGCGGTGGTGCTGGACCCGAGCTACCGGGGCACCGCGGTCGAGGAGCGGGCCCGCCGGCTGCCGTGCCCGCTCGCCTGGCACCCCGGCCTGCGGCTGTCGACCGAGGAGCTGAGCCGCCACCCCGACTACCGGGGGCCCGAGTTCGTCGCCCTCGGCCTCGCGATCGCCGAGGACGGGCTGCTCGACCCGCGCGTCATCGGTGACGCCGTCCGCACCGGCCGGCACGATCCGCAGGCCCTCAAGCGGGTCTGGCACTACCTGGCGCGCTTCGGCTCGCCCGTCGAGTAGCCGGTCGGCCCGCGCTCCCGGCGGCGTCTGTCCGGTTTTGGGCCCCCGAGAGGTCAGCCCCCGGTCGGGTCGGTGTCCCGACGGGCCAGCAGGTAGCCCCGTCGGGTGGCCGCCTCCTCCGGGAGGTCGGCCCGCTCCAGCCGCGCCTCGACGGTGAACCCGGCCTCCGTCAGCAGGTCGGCGACCCGCTCCGACTCCAGGAAGTGGAAGTCGATGGCGACGGAGTGCCCCCACCACTCGTCCAGGCGCCGCACCTCGCTGCCGAGGTGGAAGGAGACCAGCAGGGTGCCGGACGGCCTCAGCACGCGCCGCATCTCCTCGAAGGCCGGCCGCAGCTCGCCCGTCCCGAGATGGATCACCGAGTAGAGCGCGACGGCGGCCGCGAACTCCCCGTCCGCCGCCGGGAGCCGCAGGAGGTCCCCCTCACGGAACTCGGCCGCGGGGTGATCCCGCCGGGCGATCTCCACCATCCTCGGCGACAGGTCGATCCCGACCACCGCCGCGCCGTGCCCGGCCAGCCACCCCGCGACGTGCCCCGGTCCGCAGCCCAGGTCCGCCACCGGCCCGCCCCGGGCCTCCTCCACCACGAGCCCGAGCAGCGCCCGGTCCACCGGCTTGTGGGCCAGCTCACCGCCGATCCGCCGCCGGTACTCCTCCGCGACGACGTCGTAACCGGCCCGGACCCGTTCGTGCTCAGCACTGTGTGACATGCCCGGCAGCCTGGCACGCCGGAGCCGGCCGGCGACAGCCTCCGAGCGGACTGGCGAGAGCCCCCGCCCGGGTGGGCGGGGGCTCTTGATGACGCGCGGGGCGGGTTGCTCCGATCAGCTTCTTCTCTCAGACGGCGGCGGGCTCGGCGGCCTTCCGGTCGGTGCCCTCGGCACCCCCGGCACCCTTGACGCCCTCGGTGTCGTCCGTGGCCGGCCGGGCGGGGAGGTGGGACATCAGGCGGTAGGCGAGGAGGGCGGCGCCGACCGCGAAGACCAGGCCGACCAGGGCGGCCACGTGCAGGCCGTCGGTGAAGGCGGCCCGGGCGGTGTCGAGCAGCTCGGTGCCGAGGCGGCCGGGCAGCTGGGCGGCGACGGTGACCGCCCCACCGAGGGTGTCCTGGGCGGTGCGGGCGGCCTCGCCGTCGATCCCGGCCGGGAGGGCGCCGTCCAGCCGGGACCGGTAGACCGCGGCGCCGGCCGCGCCGAGCAGGGCGATGCCGAGCGAGCTGCCGAGCTCGACCGCCGTCTCGGAGGTGGCGGAGGCGGTACCGGCCCGCTCGATCGGTGCGGCGGAGACGACCATCTCGGCGGTGAGCGTCATGGTGCCGACGGTGCCGGCGGCCAGGACCCCCGCCGCGGAGAGGATGAGGGCGAGCGGCGAGCCGGCGCCGACCTGGGTCATCATCGCGAAGCCGGCCGCGCCGATCAGGAAGCCGCCGGCCATCAGCACCGCCGGCCGGACCTTCCCGGCGAGCGCCGCGCCCAGCCCGACCGCCGCACCGACGCCCACGCTGGGGACGAGCGACCAGAGCGAGGCCGTCAGCGGGCTCATGCCCTTGACCAGCTGCAGGTACTGCGAGGTGAAGAGGGTGAAGCCCATCATCGCGAACATCGCGACCATGTTGACGCTGATCGCCCCGGTGAAGGCGCGGATCCTGAACAGGCTCAGGTCGAGCAGCGGGGCGGCGGCGGTGCGCTGACGGAGGACGAAGAGGGCGGCGAAAGCCAGCCCGACCGGGACGGCCGCGGCGGCGAGCGGGCTCCAGCCGTCCACCGCGAGGGTCTTGACGCCGTAGACCAGCGGCAGGATCGAGGCCAGCGAGAGGCCGGCGCCGAGCAGGTCGAAGCCGCCCTGCCGCGGGGAGCGGTACTCGGGCAGCAGGAAGGGGGCCACGACCAGCAGCAGGGCCATCACCGGGACGGCGACCAGGAAGACCGAACCCCACCAGAAGTGGGCCAGCAGGAACCCGCCGACGACCGGGCCCAGCGTGGCGCCGGTGGTGAGGACGCCGCCCCAGGCGCCGAGGGCGATCTGCCGCTGCTTGGGGTCGTGGAACATGTTCCGGATCAGCGCGAGGGTCGAGGGCATCACGGTCGCCCCGGCGGCGCCGAGCACGGCGCGGGCGGCGATCAGCTGGCCCGCGCCGTCGGCGTAGGCGGCCAGTACCGAGGCCCCGATGAAACCGGCGGCGCCGATCATCAGCAGCCGGCGCCGGCCGATCCGGTCGCCCAGCGAGCCCATCGTGATCAGCAGCCCGGCCAGCAGGAACGAGTACATGTCCATGATCCACAGCTGCTGGGTGCCGCTCGGCGCCAGCGTGGTGGAGATGTACGGGACGGCGAAGAAGAGCACGCCCATGTCCATGGTCAGGACGAGCGTGGGGAGCAGGAGGACGGCCAGGCCGATCCATTCGCGACGGCCTGCGCGGCCGGTGGTTGCGGTCATGGGGAAGACGGTACGGGCGTGTCAGACGCTTGTCTAGTACAAGCGTCTAAATCATTTGTCTCAGGCTTCCGTGTGAGACGAACGTGCAAGACATCTGTCCAGACAGGCCGTAGCATCGGGCCATGGGAAATCGTGAGGACCTGCTGGCCGGCGCCAAGCGCTGTCTGTACGAGAAGGGCTACGGGCGCACCACCGCCCGGGACGTCGCCACCGCCTCCGGCGTCAGCCTGGCGGCGATCGGCTACCACTTCGGCTCGAAGGAGGCGTTGCTCAACGCGGCGCTGATCGAGGCGACGGGGGAGTGGGGCGTCGCACTGGGCGCCGTGGTGGCGCGCGCGAACGAACTCGCGGACGGGCCGGAGGAACGGTTCGTCGCGGTCTGGGACGGGGTGAAGGAGACCTTCGTCGAGCACCGCGGCCTCTGGGCGGCGCAGTTCGAGGCGATGGTGCAGACCGACCGGGCACCCGAGCTGGCGGCGGCGCTCACCGCGGCGCAGAAGGGCGGGCGGCTCGGGCTCGCGGCACTGTTCCAGGGCCTCGCCGAGGTGCCGGACACCGAGGACGAACTGGCCCGCGGGATGTTCTACCAGGCGATGCTGGTCGGCCTGGCCGCCCAGTGGCTGGCCGCGCCCGAGATGGCGCCGACCGGGCGGGACTTCCTGCGCGGACTCCAGCTGGTCGCCCCCACCGTGCTGGGCGCGGCCGCGCCGTAGGCCGCCGTGGGCCGCTGTGGGCCGCGTCGTCCGGCGGGGGCGGCTACGCCGTGACCGCAGTCAGCAGCACCACCGAGTCGACGTGGGCCAGCAGCCCGTGCCGGTCCTGCGGGATCGGGTGCAGCTGGCCCGCCGACAGCTCCTGCAGATGCCCGGCGACGGTGAGCGAGACCCGGCCCCGCAGCACCTGGATGCTCGCGGCGGCGGGGGCGTTGTGCTCGTCCAGCGACGTTCCTGCGGTCAGCGCGATCACGGTCTGCCGCAGCACGCCGTCGTGCACCACGAGGTGGGCGCTGCGCCCGTGCGGGCTCTCGGTGGCCTTGGCCGCGTGCTCCACGGCGAGCTGTTCGAGATCGACCATCGGGTGTCCTCCTGGGCCTGCCTGCCGGGTCCGTCGCCGGGTCCGTCGCCGGGCCCCGCCTGCCGGGCCGTTCGCGGCGGCCCTGGGGCCAGCGTCGCGGACGGGCCCGGCTCCCGCACCCCGGAGCAGCTCGGCGTGCGGGGATCGCCGACTGCGCCCATGGTGGACGCATGGCGACCAATGACAGTTTCCTCAGTGGCTTCCAGGTCAACCGTTCGCTGCTGGCCGGCGGAGCGGTTCTCACGGGCATCGGCGCGGTGCTCGGCGCGGCCGGTGCGGCCATGGTGTGCGCGGCGCTGGCCACGGCCGGGCGTACGTGGATCAAGCGGTTGGAGACCCCGCCGACGGCGGTCGCGACGGCCGTCGCGCAGCGGGCGCTGCGCGAGGCGAAGGTGGCCTCGGCGGCCGGCTGGGAGGCCTGGCGCGCCGAGCACAGCTCGCCCAACTGAGCGGCCCCGGGCGCGGTCCGCGTGCCGTCCCGCTGGCCGCCGGTCCGCCCCGCCGCCCTCTCCACCGTCCCGCCGCGCCGCCCGGCTTCACCCGGGCGGCGCAACCGTCGTGACCGCGCGGGCGGGAGGAGCGGGGGGGGGCGGGGCGCGGGGGGGGGGGGGCCCCCGCCCCCCCCCGGGGGGGGGGGGGCGGCGGGGGGGGGGGGGGGGCGGCCCGGCGGGGGGGGGGCGCGGCGCCGCCCGCCGCC
>NZ_JBEPAA010000142.1:0-10292 GCF_040298365.1 Kitasatospora sp. NPDC001603 | reverse complement strand
GAGCACCCCGGCCACGTGCGCGGCCGTGATCTCACCGATCGAGTGGCCCATGACCGCGTCCGGCCGGACGCCCCAGGACTCGATCAGCCGGAACAGCGCCGTCTCCACCGCGAACAACCCGGCCTGGGTGTAGACGGTCTGGTCCAGCGATCCGGCCGTACCGAACACCACGTCCTTGACCGGGTGCTCGGCCCACCCCGCCAACCGCGCGTCCAGCGCCGCGCAGGCCGCCTCGAAGGCCTCGGCGAACACCGGGTACCGCTCCGCCAGCTCACGGCCCATCCCGACCCGCTGCGACCCCTGACCCGGGAAGACCAGGACCGTCCGGGCCTGGCCACCCCCGGTCACGACACCGGCGGTGGACTCCCCGCGCGCCAGGGCGCTCAGCCCGGCCAGCGCCTCCTCCGGCGAGCCCGCCAGCACCACCGCGCGCTCCGACAGCAGCGCCCGCTGCGCCAGCAGCGCGGCGGCGATCTCCGCCGTCCCCGCCCCGGACGTCTCGACGAAGGGCGCCAGCCGGTCGGCCTGCCCGGCCAGCGAGCCCGCGCTCTTCGCCGACAGCACCAGCGGGACCACACCCGTCGGCTCGACGGCGGGCCGCTCCACCGCGTTCTCCTCCGGCACCTGCTCCAGGATCAGGTGCGCGTTGGTCCCGCTCAGCCCGAACGAGGAGACGCCCACCCGGCGGGGGCGGCCGGTCTCCGGCCATTCCCGCGCCTCGGTCAGCAACTCGACGGCGCCCGCCGTCCAGTCCACCTGCGAGGACGGCGCGTCCACGTGCAGGGTGGGCGGCAGCACGCCGTGCCGCAGCGCCTGGACCATCTTGATCACACCGGCCACCCCGGAAGCCGCCTGGGTGTGACCGATGTTGGACTTCAGCGAGCCCAGCCAGAGCGGCCGCTCCGGGTCGCGGCCGCGGCCGTAGGTGGCCAGCAGCGCCTGGGCCTCGATCGGGTCACCCAGCACGGTGCCCGTGCCGTGGCCCTCCACCGCGTCGATGTCGGCGGTGGACAGGCCCGCGTTGGCCAGCGCCTTGCGGATCACCCGCTGCTGCGAGGGCCCGTTCGGCGCGGTCAGCCCGTTGGACGCGCCGTCCTGGTTCACCGCGCTGCCGCGGACCACCGCGAGCACCCGGTGCCCCTTGCGCCGCGCCTCCGAGAGGCGCTCCAGCACCACCACACCCGCGCCCTCGGCCCAGCCGGTGCCGTCCGCCGCGTCCGCGTAGGACTTGCACCGGCCGTCCGAGGCCAGACCGCGCTGGCGGGAGAACTGCACGAACGCGCCGGGGCCGGTCATCACGGCCGCGCCGCTGGCGAGGGCCAGCGAGCACTCACCGGTCCGCAGCGCCTGCGCGGCCAGGTGCATCGCCACCAGGGACGACGAGCAGGCCGTGTCCACGGTGACCGCGGGGCCCTCGAAGCCGAACACGTAGGACACCCGGCCCGAGGCCACGCTGCTGCCGGCGCCGGTCGTGACGAAGCCCTCCAGCTCGGCGGGTACGTCGCTGCCGGAGCCGTAGCCCGCGCCCATCAGGCCGGAGAAGACGCCGACATCGGTGCCCTTGAGCGTGGCCGGGTCGATGCCGGCCCGCTCCAGCGCCTCCCACGAGGTCTCCAGCAGCAGGCGCTGCTGCGGGTCCATCGCGAGCGCCTCGCGCGGCGAGATCCCGAAGAAGCCCCCGTCGAACAGCGCCGCCTCGTGCAGGAAGCCGCCCTGGTCCACGTAGGAGGTCCCGGCCTTGTCCGGGTCCGCGTCGAAGAGGCCGTCCAGGTCCCAGCCGCGGTCGGACGGGAAGCCGGACATCGCGTCCCGGCCCTCGCTGACCAGCCGCCAGAGGTCCTCGGGGCTCGCCACACCGCCGGGCAGGCGGCAGGCCATGCCGACGATCGCGATCGGCTCGGACGGGTCGGCGAGCACGACCGCCGGCGCCGCCGCGCCGGTCTCGGCGGCCACGTGGCCGAACTCCTCGTGCAGGTGCCGGGCGAGGGCGAGCGGGGTCGGGTGGTCGAAGACCACCGTCGCGGGCAGCTTCAGACCGGTCGCCTCGCGCAGCCGGTTGCGCAGCTCGACGGAGGTCAGGGAGTCGAAGCCGGAGTCGCGGAACGCCGTGTCGGTCTTCACGCCCTCCGGTCCCGCGTGCCCGAGCACGGTCGCCGCGTGGCCGCGGACCAGTTCCAGCAGCAGTGCCTCCTGCTCGGCCACCGTCAGCCCGGTCAGCCGGCCGGCCAGCCCGGCCGTTCCGTCGGCCGCCGCCGACCGCGCGGTCTGCCGGCTCGCCCGGATCAGCCCCCGAAGCAGCGGCGGCACCTCGCGGCCCGCCGCCGCGTCGGCGCGCATGGACCGCAGGTCGAGCTTGATCGGGACGAGCAGCGCGTCGCCGGTGCGCAGCGCCGCGTCGAAGAGGTCCAGGCCTTCGTCCGAGGCCAGCGAACGGCTCCGGCTCCGGCCGGTCCGGGCCTCCTCGGCGGTGTCGAGGTGGGCGGTCATCGCGGTGGCCTGCTCCCAGAGGCCCCAGGCCAGGGACATCGCGGGCAGGCCGTCGGCGCGGCGCCGGTGGGCGACCGCGTCCAGATAGGCGTTGGCCGCCGCGTAGTTGCCCTGACCGGCCGAGCCGAAGACCCCGGCGGCCGACGAGAACAGCACGAACGAGCGCAGCTCCGGCGCCAGTTCACGGGTCAGCTCGTCCAGGTGCCGCACCGCGGTCACCTTCGGGGCGAACACGAGGGCCAGCCGCTCCGCCGTCAGCGCCCCGAACACCCCGTCGTCCAGCACACCCGCGGTGTGCACCACCCCGGTCAGCGGGTGCTCGGCCGGCACGCCGGAGAGCAGTGCGGCCGCCGACTCCCGGTCGGCCACGTCGCAGGCCGTGACGGTCACCGTCGCACCGAGACCCTCCAGCTCGGCCGCCAACTCCGTTGCGCCCTCGGCCCGCAGGCCGCTCCGGCTGGCCAGCAGCAGATGCCGGACCCCGTGCCCGGTGACCAGGCGCCGGGCCAGCAGGCCGCCGAGGGTGCCGGTGCCGCCGGTGATCAGGACGGTGCCCTCGGGGTCGAACGCCGCGGCCTCGTCGGCCGGGGCCGTGGCCCGGGCGATCCGGGGCACGTACATCGCCGTCCCGCGGACGGCGACCTGCGGCTCGTTGGTGCCCAGCACGGCGGCGAGCACCGGTTCGACGTCCGTCCCGGGGGCGGCGTCGGTGTCGAGCAGCACGATCCGGTCCGGGTTCTCCGCCTGCGCGACCCGGATCAGACCCCAGACCGCCGCACCCGCCGGGTCCGTCACCGCGGCGTCGCCACCGGCGGGCACCGCACCGCGGGTGACCACGACCAGCCGCGCCGCGTCCAGCCCCCGGGTGCTCAGCCAGGCCTGGACGACGTCCAGCACCCGGGCGGTCAGGCCGAGCACCGCGTGCTCGTCCGGGCCGTCCCCGACCGCGTCCAGGACGACCACGGGGGGCACGCCCGAGCCGTTGGTCAGCATGGCCACGTGGTCCGGCGAGGCCACCGGCACCCAGGCCGGCGGGAGTTCCAGGCCGGGAGCGGTACCGGTGGGCAGCTCCGTCCACTCCACCCGGAACAGCGCGTCGCGGCCTTCGTCGCCGCCCGCGCTGCCCAGCTGGTCGGCCGAGACGGCGCGCGAGACCAGCGAACGGAGCGTCAGGACGGCTCCGCCGGTCTCGTCGGCGGCCTCCAGCGCGAGCGTCTGCGCGTCGGCCCGCACCAGGCGCACCCGCAGCGCCGAGGCACCGGCCGCGTGCAGCCGCAGCCCGTTCCAGCCGAACGGCAGGTGCACCTCGGACTCGCCGCCCGCCCGGTTCGCGCCCGTCGGGTCCCCCAGCGCCACGTCCAGCATGACGGGGTGGAGGGCGGCGTCGAGCAGCGCGGGGTGGATGCCGAACCGGCCGGCGGCGTCCCGCTGGTCCTCGGGCAGGGCGACCTCGGCGAACAGCTCCTCGCCGCGCCGCCAGACCGCCCGCACGCCCTGGAACACCGGCCCGTAGCCGTAACCGGCTTGGGCCAGCAGCTCGTAGCCGCCGGTGACACCCAGCTGCTCCGCGTCAGCGGGCGGCCAGGCGGTGAAGTCGAACGCGGGACCACCGGCGTCCGAGGTCGCCGTCAGGGTCCCGGTGGCGTGCCGGGTCCAGGCGTCCGCGCCGGTGTCCCCGGCCGCGTCCTCGCGGACCGAGTAGATGCCGATACCGCGGGCGCCCGCCCCGTCGGGGCCGCCGACGGTGACCTGGACCCGCACGTTGCCGTGCTCGGGCAGGACCAGTGGGGCCTCGATCACCAGCTCGTCCAGCGTGCCGCAGCCGACCTCGTCACCGGCCCGTACCGCCAGCTCGACCAGACCAGTGCCGGGCACCAGGACGGCGCCGCCGACGGCGTGGTCGGCCAGCCAGGGGTGGGTGTGCAGGGAGAGCCGGGAGGTGCAGAGCACGCCGCCCGTCTCGGGTACCTGGACCACCGCGCCGATCAGCGGGTGGTCGGCGGTGGCCTGGCCGAGCGAGGCCGCGTCGGTGGCCGGGGAGGTCCGCAGCCAGTAGTGCTGCTGGTCGAAGGCGTAGGTGGGCAGGTCCACCTGGGCGGTCTCGGCGCCGGCCGGCAGCACACCGGTCCAGTCGACGGCCACGCCGCGGACGTGGAGTTCGGCCATCGAGGCGAAGAGCCGGCGCGGGCCGCCCTCGTCCCGCCTCAGCGTCCCGGTGACCAGGGCCTCGGCCCCGGCCTCGTCCACGATCTCGCTCACCGGCTGCACCAGCACCGGGTGCGCGCTCGACTCCACGAACACCGTGTGGCCCTGGTCCAGCAGCGTCGCGATCGCCGGGCCGAACCGGACCTGACCGCGCAGGTTGCGGTACCAGTACCCGCCGTCCAGCACGCCCGCCTCGTCGATCCACTCACCGGTGACGGTGGAGAGGAACGGCACCAGCGGGGCCTGGCTGCGGATGTCCGCGAAGGCCTCCGCCAGGGTCTCCTCGATCGCCTCGACATGACGGGTGTGGGAGGCGTAGTCCACCGCCACCCGGCGCACCCGCACACCGTCGGCCGCCAGCACCTCCAGCGCCTCGTCCAAGGCCTCGGCGTCACCCGCGACCACCACCGAGGCCGGGCCGTTGACGGCCGCGACCTCGACGCGGTCCGCCCAGCGCACCAGCCGCTCGACGGCCTCGGGCTCGGAGAGCGCCACCGACGCCATCCCGCCGCGTCCGGCGAGGCTGCCCGCGATCACCTGGCTGCGCACCGCGACGATCCGGGCGGCGTCCTCCAACGACAGCGCACCGGCCACGCAGGCCGCCGCGATCTCACCCTGCGAGTGCCCGACCACGGCGTCCGGCAGCACGCCCACCGACGCCCAGACGGCGGCCAGACCGACCATCACCGCGAAACTGGCCGGCTGGAGCACGTCGACGCGCTCCAGCAGCTCGGCCGGGGCCTCGCCGCGCAGGACGTCCTCCAGCGACCAGTCCACCCAGCGCTCCAGCGCCGCCGCGCACGCGGCGACCCGCTCGGCGAACACCGGGGAGGAGTCCAGCAGTTCACGCCCCATTCCGACCCACTGCGAGCCCTGCCCCGGGAACACCAGCACCGTCCGGCCCGCACCGGACACACTGCCCGTCACCAACCCCGGCGCGGACTCCCCGCGCGCCAACGCGGCCAGCCCCGTCAGCACCTCGGACCGCGAGCCCGCCACCAGCACCGCGCGCTCACCGAGCGCCGCCCGCCGGGTCGCCAGGACACCGGCCACCGCGGCCGGTGAGACCGGCGCGGACGCCTCGACGAAGGCCGCCAGCCGCTCGGCCTGCCCGGCCAGCGAGACCGTCGAGGCCGCCGACACCACCAGCGGCACCACGGCGTCGGGGGCGGGCCCGGCCTCGGCCGGCTCCTCCTCGGGCGCCTGCTCCAGGATCAGGTGCGCGTTGGTCCCGCTCAGCCCGAAGGAGGAGACGCCCACCCGCCGGGGGCGGCCGGTCTCCGGCCACTCCCGCGCCTCGGTCAGCAGCTCCACCGCGCCGACCGACCAGTCCACCTGCGGCGTCGGGGCCTCGACGTGCAGGGTGGGCGGCAGCACACCGTGCCGCAGCGCCTCCACCATCTTGATCACACCGGCCACCCCGGCCGCGGCCTGGGTGTGGCCGACGTTGGACTTGACCGAGCCGAGCCAGAGTGGTGCCTCCCCGTCCCCGCGCCCCTGCCCGTACGTGGCCAGCAGCGCCTGCGCCTCGATCGGGTCACCCAGCGAGGTCCCCGTCCCGTGCGCCTCCACCGCGTCGACGTCCGAGGCGGCCAAGCCCGCGTTGGCGAGCGCCTTGCGGATCACCCGCTGCTGCGAGGGGCCGTTGGGCGCGGTCAGACCGTTCGACGCGCCGTCCTGGTTGATCGCGCTGCCGCGCAGCACCGCCAGGATCCGGTGTCCGTTGCGCCGGGCCTCGGAGAGCCGCTCCAGCACCACCACGCCCGCGCCCTCGCCCCAGCCGGTGCCGTCGGCGGTCGAGGAGAACGCCTTGCACCGCCCGTCGGGGGCGAGTGCCTTCTGTCGCGAGAACTCCACGAAGGTGTGCGGCGTCGCCATGATCGTCGCGCCGCCGGCCAGTGCCAGCGAGCACTCGCCGGACCGCAGCGCCTGCGCGGCCAGGTGCATCGCCACCAGCGAGGAGGAGCACGCCGTGTCCACGGTGACCGCCGGGCCCTCGAAGCCGAACACGTAGGAGACCCGGCCCGAGGCCACGCTCATCGCGGAGCCGGTGGCGGTGAAGCCGCTCAGCTCCGGCGGGATGACACCGCCGATCCCGTAGCCCTGGGTCATCACGCCGGAAAACACCCCGACGTCCCGGCCCTTCAGCGCGGCCGGGTCGACCCCGGCCCGCTCCAGCGCCTCCCAGGACATCTCCAGCAGCAGCCGCTGCTGCGGGTCCATCGCCAGCGCCTCGCGCGGCGAGATCCCGAAGAAGCCCGCGTCGAAGAGCCCCGCGTCGTGCAGGAAGCCGCCCTGGTCGACGTAGGAGGTGCCGATGTTCTCCTGGTCGTCGTCGAAGAGGCCGCCCACGTCCCAGCCGCGGTCCTCGGGGAAGCCGGACACCGCGTCCCGGCCCTCGGAGACCAGCCGCCAGAGGTCCTCCGGGGTGACCACGCCGCCGGGCAGCCGGCAGGCCATGCCGACGATGGCGATCGGCTCGTCGAGGTCGGCCGCGACCACCGTCGGGACGGCGGCAGCGGCGGCGGTGTCGCCGAGCTCCTCGCGCAGGAAGCGGGCGAGCGCGACCGGCGTGGGGTAGTCGTAGACGACGGTCGTGGGCAGGTTGAGCCCGGTCGACTCGCGGAGCCGGTTGCGCAGTTGGACGGAGGTGAGCGAGTCGAAGCCGGCGTCCTTGAACGCCTTCTCCGCCTTGACGTTCGCCGCGCCGGCGTGTCCGAGCACGGTCGCGACATGGGTGCGGACCAGGTCCAGCAGCAGCGTCTCCTGCTCCGCCACCGCCAGCCCGGCGAGCCGGTCGGCCAGCCCGGAGGCGGTCCGGACGGCCCGTCGGCCGGCCGGCACCAGGCTGCGCAGCAGCGGCAGGACGCCGCGGCCGGACGCGGCCTCGGCCCGGACGGCGCGCAGGTCGAGCTTGATCGGCACGGTCACGGCCCGGCCGCCCCGCAGGCCCGCGTCGAAGAGGTCCAGGCCCTCCGCCGGGGCGATCGCCAGGAACCCGCCCCGGTTCACCCGGGTCTGGTCGGCCTCGGTGAGGTGGGCGGCCATGCCGCCGGCCTGCTCCCAGAGGCCCCAGGCGAGCGACGCGGCGGGCAGGCCGTCGGCGCGGCGCCGGTGGGCGACCGCGTCCAGATAGGCGTTGGCCGCCGCGTAGTTGCCCTGACCGGCCGAGCCGAAGACCCCGGCGGCCGACGAGAACAGCACGAACGAGCGCAGCTCCGGCGCCAGTTCACGGGTCAGCTCGTCCAGGTGCCGCACCGCGGTCACCTTCGGGGCGAACACGAGGGCCAGCCGCTCGGGCGTCAGCGCCCCGAACACCCCGTCGTCCAGCACACCCGCGGTGTGCACCACACCCGTCAGCGGATGCTCGACCGGCACCGCGGACAGCAGGGCGGCCGCCGACTCCCGGTCGGCCACGTCGCAGGCGGTGACGGTCACGGTCGCACCGAGATCCTCCAGCTCCGCCGCCAACTCCGGTGCGCCCTCGGCGCCGAGACCCCGGCGGCTGACCAGCAGCAGGTGCCGGACGCCGTGCCCGGTGACCAGGTGCCGGGCCAGCAGCGCGCCCAGCGAGCCGGTGCCGCCGGTGACCAGGACGGTGCCCTCGGGGTCGAACGCGGCGGGACCGTCGGTCGCGGCGCCGTCGGTGGCGCGGACCAGGCGCGGCGCGGACAGGGCCGCCCCCCGGACGGCGACCTGCGGCTCACCGGTGGCCAGCACGGCGGCCAGGACGGTACCGAGGTCGGTGTCGGCCTCGGTGTCGGTCTCGGTGTCGGTCTCGGTGTCGGTGTCCAGCAGCACGATCCGGTCCGGGTTCTCCGCCTGCGCGACCCGGATCAGACCCCAGACCGCGGCACCCGCCGGGTCCGTCACCACGGCGTCGCCACCGGCGGGCACCGCACCCCGGGTGCGCACCACCAGTCGGGAGCCTTCGAGGCCGGACGCGGCCAGCCAGGACTGCGCGACCGCCAGCACCCGGCCGGTCAGACCGAGCACCGCGTGCTCGTCCGTACCGTCCCCGACCGCGTCCAGGACCACCACGGACGGCGCGCCCGCGCCGTCCGCCGGTGCGGCGACCGCGGCCACCTCGGCCGCACCGGACAGCACCGTCCACCGCACGGCGGCCGGAGCGGCGGCCGGGGGCAGCTCGGTCCACTCCACCCGGAACAGCGCGTCGCCACCGGTCGCGCCCGCCGAGGCGGCCAACTGCTCGACGGCGACCGGGCGGAGCGTCACGGAGTCGGCCGCCAGCACGGCGGCGCCGGTCTCGTCGGCGGCCTCGAAGGCCAGCGTGCCGACGCCGAGCCGGGCCAGGCGCACCCGCAGGGCCGCCGCGCCCGTGGCGTGCAGCACCAGCCCGCCCCAGCGCAGCGGCTGCCACAG
Source organism: Kitasatospora sp. NPDC001603 (assembly GCF_040298365.1). NCBI lineage: Bacteria > Bacillati > Actinomycetota > Actinomycetes > Kitasatosporales > Streptomycetaceae > Kitasatospora > Kitasatospora sp. NPDC001603. The sequence continues at coordinate 1,217 of NZ_JBEPAA010000142.1, read as the reverse complement.
CCGGTCGGCGTCGGCCGCCACGGTGTCCCGCAGGCCCGGGTGCAGGGCCGCGTCGAGCAGCGCGGGGTGGATGCCGAAGCGGTCGGCCTCGTCGTGCTGGTCCTCCGGCAGGGCGACCTCGGCGAACAGCTCCTCGCCGCGCCGCCAGAGCGCCCGCAGGCCCTGGAACGCCGGGCCGTAGGCGTAGCCCTGGGCTACCAGGTCGGGGTAGAGGCCACCGAGGTCGACCGGCTGCGCGCCGGCCGGGGGCCAGGCGGTGAAGTCGAACTCCGGGCCGTCGGCGTCCGTCGTCGCCGTCAGGGTGCCGGTGGCGTGCCGGGTCCACGCGTCGGTGGCGTCCTCGCGGGCGGAGTACACCTCCACCGTGCGGGCGCCGTGCGCGTCGGGGCCGCCGACGGCGACCTGGACGCGGACCCCGCCGTGCTCGGGCAGGAGGATCGGCGCCTCGACGACCAGGTCGTCGAGGGTGCCGCAGCCGACCTCGTCGCCGGCCCGGACGGCCAGCTCCACCAGCGCCGTGGCGGGGACCAGCACGATCCCGCCGACGGCGTGGTCGGCGAGCCAGTCATGGGTGCGCAGGGAGAGCCGGGAGGTGAACACCAGGCCGTCGGACTGCGGCAGTTGGACGACCGCGCCGAGCAGGGGGTGACCGGCGCCGGTCAGGCCCAGGGCCGCCGCGTCGGTCACCGAGGCCAGCATCCGGAGCCAGTAGTGCTCGTGGTCGAAGGCGTAGGTGGGCAGCTCCACCCGGGCGGCGCCGGCTCCGGCGGGGAGGGTCTTCACCCAGTCCACCTCGACGCCCCGGACGAAGAGTTCGGCCACCGCGGCCAGCAGGGCGGGCGCCTCCGGGCGGCCGTCGCGCAGCGCGGCCACCGACACGGCTCGGCCGTCGACCGTCTCGTCCACCACACCGCTCAGTGCCGCGCCGGGGCCGAGTTCGACGAACACCGCGCCACCGGGTGCGGCCGCCGTGGCGACGCCGTCGGCGAACCGGACCGGGCGGCGGACATGGTCCACCCAGTAGGCGGGATCGGCCAGTTGGCCGGGCTCGGCCGGTCGGCCGGTGACGTTGGAGACGAGAGGGAACCGGGGCTCGTCCCAGGTGACGCCGGTGAGCACGGTGGCGAAATCCGCCAGCATCGGCTCCATCAGCGCCGAGTGGAAGGCGTGCGAGACGGTCAGCTGCTTGACCTTGCGGCCCTGTGCCTTCAGGCTCT
>NZ_JBEPAA010000141.1:0-10401 GCF_040298365.1 Kitasatospora sp. NPDC001603 | reverse complement strand
CACCGCCTGGTCCCCGTACGCGGTCGCCGCCCCCTCGGACGAGGCCGCCTGCTTCTCCGTCACCACCCTCTCCCCGGGGTCCGGCCGTTCGGCGTTCCGGGCCACCGCGCTGGGCCTCGGGCGCCCCGGCGGACGCCGTCGGGTGAACCGCCCGTCCGTGCGGAAGATGCCGCGGAACATCGTTGTCCCGGGAAGGCGAAGGCCTGCGACGGCGCCCCGCCGGGTCGTTTCCCAGCGGCGGCCGGCCCCTCGACCGCGATGCGGATGGCCCAGGCCGCGTCGCCGCCCTGGCGGGCCGGACAGCGGACAGCTATCCGCCCGTGGCAGCGTCCGGGACGGCTTCCGCGTCGAGGTCCCGCGCGGCGGGACCGGTGAGGTGTTCGAGGGTCTGGGTGAGGTTGAGCACCCGTTCGAGCACATCGGGGCGGTTGTCCAGGTGCAGGGTGGTACCGGCCGCTGTGGTGTGGCGGTGGACCATCAGCAGTGTCGACAGGCCCGTGGAGTCGATCCACGTGAGGCCGGCGAAGTCCAGCCGGACCTCGGGCGGTGACGGTCGGCGCACGAGGTGTGTCGCGACGGCGTCCAGGAGGTCCGGACCGGTGTCGTGGTCCAGTTCGCCGGTGATGCGGACGACGAGCGCCCCGGCCTGGGGGTCGATGTCGATGAATGGTGTGGGCGCTGTCATGCGTGTGAACCTGGTTCGGGGGTGGAAGGGGCCGCGGGGCCGGTGAGACGGGCGGTTGCCTGGCCGAGCAGGGCGGTGGCACGTGGGAAGTCGCGCAACTGCTCGGTGAGGACGGCCAGGCCTGCCGTCAGTGATCGAGCGGGTACAGATCGTGCACGGAGGATGTCCGCCGTCCACGTCACGAAGGTCGTGAACAGGTCGGGGTCGTCGACGTACAGGGCGGTGGTGAGGAAGTCGACGATGTGGGCGAGGTCCTCCGCGGTGCGCTCGCGCTGATCGTCGCTGTAGGAGCGCATCGCGGGGAAACGGTTCTCCAGATCGACGAGCGTCTGTTTCACCAGTTGAGCGCGGGAGCGGCCGACCATGGTGTATTCCTGGTCGGACAGGTGGGGCAGATCGTCCACCGCGTGTCGGGCGGCGGTCGGATCGGGCCTGGGCAATCCGGCGTCGAGCGCGGATGCGGCGTCGCGAGCGTTGGCCGCCCATCGGGTCGCTCCGAAGGCGCGGGCGTAGCGCCCGTCCGTGCCGAACGCCCGCCCGCCCACCAGGACGGGTATCCCCACGGCCTGGCAGGCGGCGATCGCGGTGTGCGCGGTGGGCAGGTGCGTGGGCAGGGAACTGGACAGCAGCACCGCGTGCGGGTTGGTCGCGTGCAGGTGGGCGATCATGTGCGAGGTCGGGATCTGGGCACCCAGGTAGTCGACCTGCCAGCCACGCAGTCGCAGGACTTCGGCGACCAGACGGGCAGGCAGAGCGTGCCACTCCCCGTCCACACAGCTCACGGTGATCCGACCTCGAACGCTGTCCGCGGTCACCCCGTGGCCATGGACGACGGCCGCGATCGCCCGCTCGTTGATGGCGGTCGCGGCGTGCTCCTGGGCCACGGACATCCGGTTCGCGGCCCACTCGGCGCCCACCCTCTCCTGGACGGCCCCGATCACCTCCAGCAACAGCGTCTCCCTGTCGTGGCCCGCGTCGAGGGCGTCCTCGATCACGTCCACGGCGGCGTGCTCGTCACCGCCCGCAACCGCCGTCCACAACCTGTCACCCAGTTCGGCCACCCACGCGCTGCCACTGCTGCTCATGTGTTCCTCCCGCCCCGCCCTTCCACGATCCTCAGCGGTCCGCCCCGCGGCGCGCCGATGGCGAGAGTCGCCATGTCGTCGTGCCGTCCCCGGCCCAACCACTGGGAAGCCAGCATCTGCACCCGCTCCGTGATCGCTTGCGCGGGCATTCCCGCGCACTCCTCCAGGGCCCGCCTCAGACGCTGTTCACCGAAGAACTCACCACCGGTCGGTCCGCCGCGAGCCTCGGTGATGCCGTCGGTGTAGAGCAGGCAGGTCTCGCCGGGAGCCAGGACGGTCGTGACCGTGCGGGAGGTCACCTTCGGCAGTGCCCCGACCAACTGGCCGGATGTGGCGGCTTCCTCCACCTGGCCGCTGTTGCGGACGATCAGCGGACGCATGTGGCCGGCGCTGGTCAGCCTCAGGTCCACCTGCCCGGCCCGTCGCCGGGCGGACACGAGAATCAGCGTCGCGAACCGGGCATGGTGGGAGGTGAGCAGGGCGCCGTTCAGCAGGCCGAGCACCTGCTGGTGGTCTCCCGACAGGGGGAGCAGGGCGTGCAGGACGCTGCGGATCTTGCCGGTGAGTGCGGCAGCCTCCAGTCCTTTGCCCGCGACGTCGCCGAGGACCGCGAACGTCTCCTGGGAGGGATCCGCGCCGGGGTGGACGTCGTAGAAGTCTCCGCCCACGCGTTCGTGGTCGTTGGCGGCCCGGTAGCTGCCGGCGTAATCGATGCCGTGCACGCGCTCCAGCGTGGGCGCCAGGAGGTCGCGCATCAGCACGGTGGTGAGGGCGGCCTGCTCGCTGTAGAGGCGGGCCGCGGACAGGGCGGCGCCCGCCCGGGCGGCGAACAGCCGGGCGAAGACCTCCTCGCGGTCGGTGAAGGCGCGGTGGGTATCGGCCCGGAGCAGGACGAGCACGCCGGCGGGGACGCCGTGACCGGGCAGGGGAGTGACGATCACCGATCCGATGGGACCGGTGAAGCCGGGCGGGATCGCCCAGTCGGGGATCTCGTCGGGGCTGATCCAGCGGGTGGGCACCGGTGGGTAACCCTGAAGGGCCTCCGCCAGGCCGGGCACGGTGGCCGGGTCGATCCGGGCCATGCTCTGCGTGACCGGGCCGCCGTTCTGTGCGTAGGTCAGGGGGTGGCGGTACCCGTGGGCGGGGCCGACGATGACGGCCGCATCCGCGAGGTGGTCGGCAGCCATCCGGGCGGTCACCTCCGTGCAGCGTTCGACATTCAGTGAGGACAGCAGCGCGCTGGAAATCTGCGACAGCAGATCGGTACGGTCCCGCTCAGTTCTCAGCGCCTGCTCTGCCACGCGCAGATCGGTGATCTCCATCAGCCACCACAACACCTGTGCCCCTCCGTCATCGGTGGGGTGCGCCTCGAAGGTGCGGTGGTGCACCGCGCCCGAAGGGGCGGGAAGTGCGGGGGAACCGCCGTCGGCTCCCCCCTGACGACGATGCGCCTGGACGAGCCAGTCGGGCACGGCAAGATCCGCCAGCACGTCGCCCACCGCGTGGTTGAACAGCGCGCGGGCCGACTCGTTCGCCTCCAGCACGACGCCCGCGGCGTCCATCACCAGCGCCGGGCAGGGCGCATGATGCCACGCCCTCGCGACAAGGTCGGCGGTTGCTCGCGCAGGGGCGGCAGGGCCCTGGGGAGCACTCATAGGCGCGGGAATGCATCGAGCGTACTCCGCTCCTTCTACAGCTCGAAAATGTTGCATCGCGGCAACCGTCTCGCATCGTCCACCAGAAACGCAACCTCGGACCCGATCCCCGCACAGCCCCGGCACATGTTCGAGGCGGCGGTGCAGCGTAGACGCACTGCTACCGGATGGTCACGGTAAGTCGCCGCAGCTGCCCTGCCATACCCCGCCCCCTCTCCCCGCCCTCTGCACCCGACCCTCGGAACCGACGGATCGGCCGGGGCACTGCGTGCCAGGTCAGTGCCTTGACGAGCCGACCGAACCGCCGGCCCCGTGGCCCGCAGGAACTGCGGGGAGGACAAAGTCGGCGGACGCGCTTGGGCTTATCGGTTACATGCCGGAGCGCATCCGATGAATCGGCGGCCGTGCGGCCGTGCCCGTAAGCCTGTGGCCCGTCTGCACCTTTCCTCAACGACGGCAGCGGATCGTCCCCCAGTGGCCTTAACGGCAGGGTGCAGCGACCGAAGGTCGTTCAGGCCGACCGTGCGGCAGAAGTCTCACCCGTCCGCGGGGTCGCAGCCCTGCGGAAGGCCGTCAGGCCGGTCATCAACGCACGGCGGTCGGCTGCGGGCATGGCATCGAGGACCTCGGCGAGTGCCTGTTCGCGAGCCGAGCGGAGCTGGGCCAGGAAGTCCCGCCCGGCAGGTGTCAGGTGCAGTTGGAGCTCGCGCCGACTGGTCGTACTGGCGGTGCGCCGGACGAGCCCGATCGCCTCGAGGCGGTCACACAGCCGGCTGACCGACGAAGGGAGCGATGCGAGGGTGTCGGTGAGCGTGCGGAGGTTGATCCCCTCGTTCTCCGCCAGTACATAGAGCAACCGTAGCTGGGACACCGACACCGGGGCTATGGCCAGGTCCCGGCCCCGACCCCAGAGGACCTCCAAGAGCTCCACCACGGACGACGCGGTGGCCGCATGTTCGGCACGGCCCGGGAACGGGGAGACGGGGTCCATAAGGTCCATGCTGGCATCCCGGTCCCCTCACCGGGTAACCGGTCTGCCGAATCGGCCCGCTTTCGCAGGAGAAGGAGAACAACGGGTGACAGCCGATCTGGCCGCGGTCGAGCGCGCGCTGCGCACCGCCGCCCCGTACGCGTTGCTGGACACAGCTCGTGAGATCCTCGGACGCTGCTACGGCGTGCGGGCAGTCGAGCTGCTACTGGCCGACTACAGCCTGACCGTGCTGCAACGGGTGACCGACCTGCCGCACACGGCCGAGCCGCTGCCCGCACACGCCGGGGCGCCCGGCAGGGCCTTCGGTTCCCAGCAGGCGTTCACCGAGCCCGGCTCGGAGGGCGGCGCTGTGGTGCACCTGCCGGTCACCGTGCGGGGCGACCGCCTCGGCGTGCTCAGCATCGAAGTGGATCGCGCTGACCTCACACCGGAGCGGCAGGCGGAATTCGGCGAGATCGCCGAGATGCTCGGCCACCAGATCGTCGTCGCGGACCGCGACACCGACCTCTACCTCCGGGCCCGCCGTAAGGACCGCCTCACGCTGGCCGCCGAGATGCAGTGGCAGCTGCTGCCAGCCCGTGCCTGCGCGCGGGAGGAGTACGCCATCGGCGCCCAACTGGAGCCCGCCTATGCCATCCACGGCGACAACTTCGACTGGTCGGCCACCGAGGACCGCCTCACCCTGACCATCACCAACGGCATGGGCGAGGGCATTGACGCCTCGCTCCTCACCAATCTCGCGATCAACGCGTTGCGCAACGCGCGGCGAGCCGGCATCGACATCGCGGACCAGGCAGCGCTGGCCGATCAGGCCGTCTACGGCCAGTACCGCGGCGAGGCCCACGTCTCCGTCCTTCTGCTCGAGTTCCACCTGGACACCGGCCTGGTGGAGATCGTCGACGCGGGCTCCCCGAAGCTGCTGCGGCTGCGGGACGGCGCCGTCCAGCACATTCCGTTCGAGGCGCAGCTGCCGCTGGGTCTTGCCGACGAGACCCCCTACGAGCCGCAGCAGGCCCGGGTGCAGCGCGGCGACCGGCTGATCTTCGTCAGCGACGGTGTGCACGCCGTCGCCTCGAAAGCGGGCGAGACCTACGGCACCGCGGCGCTGGCCCGCGCCATCCTGGCGACCCGACTGCTGCCGGCGGCCGAGGTGCCCCGCGCGATCTTGACCGAACTCGCCGCCCACCGCGACGACGACCCCCAGGACGACGCCCTCGTCGTGTGCCTGGATTGGTTCGGCCGCCACCCGGCTCCGGCCGACGCCTCCCCCTCCTGATCTCGTGGCGGCCGTTCAGGCCGCTTGTCCGTGCCCACCGGACGATGCGCGTGCATTCGGTCGGTCCCGCTCCAAGTGGTGACCGGTGAGCGGTAGGGCGAGGACGTCTGAACGCTGTGGCGATCGGCGTGCCTCGCGCCGAAGGTGATCGAGGGTGGTGGTGGCGCCGAACCGGTCCTCAACCAGGACGGCCGGCTCACTGCCGTCCGCAGCGCCCAACACGACGTCCCCTCCCAGAACTGGACCGAAGTCGCGCTCGCCGCGACCCACGACGAGCTCGCTCACACCGAACAGCAGTCCGCCGAACGAGGTGCCATTGGCGGCGTGTTGCTGTCTGTCCTCACCCGGCGTGCCGGGGCCGGGTTCCGGTGACCAGGAACAGGGCGTGGTCGGTAGGGGTGGTCCGGTACCCAGCGTCCTGGAGGGTCTGACTGAGGGCCGCGGTGAGGGCGTGGCGGATGCCACGGAGGTCGGGCAGTCCTCGGCGGACCTCGTGTCCGTCCGTGACCTGTATGGCAGGTCCGAGCGTGTCGGTGGGGCGCCATTCGATCAGCACGCCGCGCTCGTCCAGGCGCAGTCGCAGTCCGGGGGCATCGGGAATCTGCGGGTCGAAGCCGGCGGCGGTCAGGGTTTGGTGGACACCGGCGTGGAGAGCTTGGAGGGCTTGCCGGGGCCGGCAGTTTGGGGGAAGGGGTCCACGGCGGCCGTCGGGCGGTCGTGGGGGTCGTTCATGGTCCTGCTTCTCCGTGTCGCAGGTGGGGAGCGGGCCGGCCGGCGGCGCCACCGGTGGTGGAGCTGTCCTGGGCCGGTTCGTGAGGGTGTTGCCGCCGACCGCTGTCCGTTGCCGTTGTTGCCCGGCTGCCGGCGGGGCCTGTCTGCTCTGGGCCGCGGTCTCATGGTCCGGCCTCGTGGTTGAGGGCCTGTTCGTCCGGCCCGCCGCCCGTTCGCCGCTCGCCGTCCTGCCCACCGCCGTCGTTGCACCCGTTCCGTTCCGTTCTGGCCCGCCGCCGCCCGGCCCGGCTGCGCGCCTGAACCGCGTGCCGGCGCTGCATCGCGGCATCGGCCGCCGTTCCGGCCCCGGCACTGCTCCGCTGCTGAGCCCCGCTCGTCGGGTGCGCCCCGTCTGCTGGCTGCCGGTCCGGTCCGCCGCTGTCGTTGCGCCCGTTCCGTTCCGGTCCGGCCCGGTGCTGCGCCGCCGTCCGTTCCGCAGGCTGCCCGGCCGGCTCGTCGCCGCGGCCCGCCCGCCGTCCGGCTGCCGGTCCGGCCCGCCGTTCCGCCGTCCTGCCTGGCCTCGCTAGCTCGTCCGGCCGCTCGCCTGACGGCTCGCCCGTTCGTCCGGCCCGCCGCAGGCCCGCCCACCTGCCGGTGCTGGGCTGTCTCCCTGTGTGAGTGGGTGGGGTGGTGTCAGCGGCTTGGTCAGCAGCAGCCAGATGCCGGGGAGAAAGCCACTGAGCTGGGCATTTGCTTGATGATGCGACAGATCATGGCTGTCACGAGGTGACTATCTCGCTGAAACGGTGCGCTGATCGGGTCTAGCACACCAGGACTGTGGCTGACATGAGGACGCTTATTCCTGTGCGGCTTGCTGTGTTGGGGGAGTGGGCTGGTACCCATGACCGCTGCGCCTCTGTCCGTGTCGTCCGATCCCGTCCCGGGGGCTGTTCCGGTGTCCGGGCCGCAGGACCCGCTGGTGTCCCGTTCGGGGGAGCGGGCGCTGACGCGGCGGGTGGTGGTAGGTCGTCTGCTCGCGGTGGACGAGGCCGGGCAGCTGTCGTCGGTGCATGTGCGGATCGCGGCCGAGTCGGCTGGGGTGTCGGTGCGTACGGTGTGGAACTGGCTGGCCATCGCCCGGCGGTCGGGTCGTATGGAACCGGTGCCGCGCCGCGGCGCTTTCACGGTCACGGACGAGTTCTGGGCCCGGCTTTCCGAGCTGGGCGGGAACGTGGCGGCGCTGCACCGCGAGCTGACCGGACAGGCCGTTTGCGGGCCGGGCCAGGAGTCCGGGGGACCGATGCCGTCGTTGGGGACGCTGCACCGGGCGGTGCGCCGGGAACAGCGGGCTGGCCGTGTTCTGCAGGGTGTGCGCCCAGGGCGTGGTCGGGTGGAGTCGGCGGTGTATGACCGGGCGCTGGCCGATCTCGCGTTGCCGGGCACGGTCGATGAGGCCGGCCAGGCCTCGCCCGCCACCGAACCCGTGCGGGCGGTTGTGCCCGATGGTTCCGCGGGGGCCGTGCCGCTGGGTGTGCGGTTGTACGTTCCCGGCGCTCATGTGGTCGCGACACGCCAGCTGGGGGAGGTGACGGAAGCACTCGCGCATACGGTCGCCGCGCGGGGGATCGCCTGTGTCTACGGGGATGCGGGGCAGGGCAAGACGGTCGCGGTCCATCAGGCTCTGGGCTTGCTGCCGCGTCGTGTGCCGGTCCGTCAGGCGCAGGTGGCGGTGAAGCCGGCTCTGCCGCAGCTGCGCGCCGCGCTGCTGGCCGCCTTCGGCCTGCCGGCGACCGCGCTGACGAACCGCACGGATGCGGCCGACCGCGCGCTCATCGACGCGTTCAGTTCCCCGGGGGTGCTGCTGATCGACGACGTGCAGCGCATCGCCGCCCCGGAGCTGGACTACCTGCGGCCGCTCGCGGACGCTCCCGCCACGCAGGCCTCGCTGGTGCTGTGCGGGGCCGGTGCCGAGCGCACGCTGGCCCGGGCCCCGGCCCTGGCTTCGCGGGTGCTGACCTGGCAGCACGTCCCGCGCCTGGAGGCCTCCCAGGTTCCCGCCGTGCTGCGCCTGTTCCATCCGCTGTGGCACACCGCGGTCGACGCCGATCTGCTGCACGCGGACGAGACCTGTGGGCGGGGGAACTTCCGGACCTGGGCGAAGATCACCTCCCACGCCTACGCGGCCCTGGATCAGCATCCCGGCACCGGTGCGGACGGCGCGCTGCTGTCCAGGGCGTGTTCCCGGCTCGGCCCCAACCCCTGACCCCGCTACCTTGGCCGCCACCGCGCTGCTGGGCCAGCCGCCACCGCCCCGCCGCATGCGGAAAGGACACCGGTGAACATCCCCACTCCCGACGGCACCGCCACCATCTCGGCGCTCGCGCCTGCGCCAGCTGAGGTCGAGCCCGTCCTGGACGTCGTGTCGTTGAAGGCCTTGCGTGCGCCCGCGGTACGCCGTCTTCTCGGCCTGCGTGCCGAGGGCCGGCTCACCCGGGCACACGTCCACACCACGGCGCAGCGTCTGGCGGTCTCGGACCGGACGGTGTGGCGGTGGCTGGCCGACGCCACCGCCACACCCGCCAGCGCGGACGACCCCGGGGCGCGCCACAGCGACCGGTTCGAGATCACCCCTGAGGTCCGGGTGCTGCTGGCCTACTGGCGTGGCAACGCCTCCGCGGTCCACCGCGAGCTTGTCGCCCGCGCACACTCGGCCACCAGGACGACCCCTACACCCAGCTCGCCGTCGTCTTCGTCGGCGGAGAAGGCTGCTACCAGACCCTGCGCAAGGAACCGATGCTCTCCTCCAGGATCTTCATCTGGCAGCGCCTCGCCCGCCTCACCCCCGAAGAGGTCCTGGACGTCATCCCGCTCTACCACCTCCTCTGGGCCGAAGCCGATCCCGCCGACATCGCCTTCGCCGACCAGCACGCCACCCACGGCAACTTCCGCAACTGGGCCCGCCTGACCGCCCACACCCACACAGCCCTCCAGCGCACCGGCCGCACCCGCGTCGACCAGGAAGTGCTCCGATGGGCCTTCAGCCGCCTTGGCCCAACCGGCTGACCAGCACCGCCCGTTGCGACCCCGGGACACGCTCAGGACCGGGCCCTGTGTACCCGCCGCCTCGACACTGACTGGTGCCCCCGTCAGCGGGGGAGTGAGGGGTCATTCCCACCACCCATCGACCTCCAGATCACAGTGGTAGCAGTCCATTGAGGCACTGTCGGCCAGGTCGAAGCGCAGCCTTGGATTCGCCCGGTGCATGGCCCGCTCGACGGTCTCGCACCCGCCGGCACAGCGTTCGCCCTCAGCGACCGGCTCACGTCGTAGCGGATGCACCGTGCACTTCGTGTACCGGCGAAGTGGGTCATGGTCGACCGGATCGGTGCACCCATTGGGACACGGCCAGTTCTGCGCCGCAGCAGGGGTGCAGCGGACACAGTCCCCCGGAACTCGTTGGTGCGGGCATTGGGAACGGGGAGGAAAGTCCCGGCCGTTGCGCGGGCAGATGAGCCCGAGGTCCCGGTAACGGGAGTAGAGGTTGCGCGCGCAGTTGTAGCAGTTCCCTTTCAGGTACCACTGCGGCTCCTCGGCGCCGACCCGTGCCTGCACAGGCAGTTTCCTCTTGCAGATCGTCGTCAGGCCGTCGAATGTGAAGTGCCTGGTCTGCGTGCTCCACCAGGTGATCCGGATCGGCTGGTTATCAGTCGTCACAGTCACAGTGCTCTCTTTTCGCGTATCCACCGCGGGCGCCCCGGGCGGACGTCCCCTGCCATGTCAAACGATCACGGCCCCGATCCGATCCGGCAGGCGCTCGGCGACCTCACGCTGCACGGCCTGGTCGCCTCCGACGGCAACACCAAGGACCGGCACAAGACCTGGCGGCTGGAGGGCACGGCTGGACTAGTGCTGAATTCCCCAAGTAGCGGGTATATGGCCTCCGTTGGGGTGAATTTGGTGCGGTAGGGGGTGGGGTGTGCCGGGGTTGTTGCGGGCCC
>NZ_JBEPAA010000140.1:0-10743 GCF_040298365.1 Kitasatospora sp. NPDC001603 | reverse complement strand
AACCGCCACAACACCCCGTTGAACTGGTCCCTCACCCGCCGCGGCAACGGCCCGGTGGCAGCCACCGGCACATGCGGTTCGATCAAGGCCCACTCGGCATCCGTCACGTCAAAACGCGCCACAGCACGGAGTTCTACCAGAGACACCAGCCCACCATCGAACCGCAGCAAGATCCGAACCTTGAACAGCTCCTAGCCAGCCATGGCGCCCGTGCATTTCGGCAGCAAGCCGGAGGTTGTTCAACTGGGCCTGTCTTCCGCGCAGTTGCGACGAGTCTGCGAATCTCATTCCAGTTCTGTCCTTAGAAACGAGGCAGAGCCCGACTGCACCCGGAAGGGATTCGCTCGGTGACGAGGGCGAGGCCTGACAACAAGGTTCCTTGAGTGGTGTGTGCTGTCTTGTGGGCTCTGCAGTCGTGTGGAGGGTTCGCCGTCAGGAGGGGCGGGCGGCCGCTGGGGAGTCGATGCAGCGCCGGGCTGGGCCGGGCCGACTCTCCGCCTGCCGGAAGCTTGGCGCTGAGCCCAATGAATATCATGTTCATGTCAAGTTGTTCCCGGGGGAGCCTGGGCTCGCCCTCTTAACAGGAATCCGCACCCGCTGCGAGCGGTGCTTCCCGTAGGGTCCTCACGGGGCGACGCTCAGGGGTGAGCCCCTCGTGGGTCCTGGCAATCACCACCGCGGGCGCGCTCCGGGGCGCCAGCCGAAGGACTCGCAGAAGAGGGAGAAGCGCAGCCGAGTCGTGTCCGTCGACATGGAAGACGTCCCACCCCGGGCATGCCCACTTGTCGGCGGACCGTTCGGCTGAAGCCGTGTCGACGAGCCCTTCGTGCAGGCCCTGCTTGTTGTGGTTGGCGATGACGATGAGGTTTCCGAGAGCATGGCGCCCGGCGATGAGCGCCGCCTCCCACATGTGACCTTCCTGCCCCTCTCTCCCGTCCAGGAGGACGAACGTGCGGTACTGCCGTCCGGGAGGCAAGCCGCGGTCGCCATGGCGACCCCGACCGGTAGTCCGACACCGGCCGACCCGGAGTCGAAGTCGATTCCCGGGAACCGGTTCGGGCAGCGCTGGCCTCCGAAGCCGACACCTGGCTGGGGGCTCTGGTCCGGATGGTTCGGTGGACAGAAGCCCGGATCGGCGAGGAGTGGTACGAGTGCTGCCGCAGTCGTCGGTCCGCCGAAGGCGAATCTGTCGCGGTCCGGCCACTCGGGGTCGACGCGCCGGATCCGCAGCACGCCGTAGTACAGGGTCGCCAGGATTTCGGCGCCGGGGAAGGGGGGAGGTCGCCGAGTCGGTGCTGAGGCGCGAAGCCTCAAGGCGACTGAAGCTCGCCTTCTCCTCGATCAGCAGGACACGCCACGGGTCGAGTGGTGCGTCGGCGAGGACGTCGGGTTGTCGATCGTTCACTCTTCCTACCGTACGGACAGACTGTCTGATGAGCAAAAATACGACAGCTGTCGAGTCGTTGTGGCCCGGTACGTCGGGGGCCTCGGCCGGCCGGTGCCGGGGTGATCTGTTGCGGCGATCTCGTTCGACATCCGGCGGACACGGTGCGGAGCGGGCGCGAGGCCTGCTCGGCGGTCTCGGCTGGGGGCGGCCCCGGCGTCGCCTCTCGGATGTCGGCTGCGAGCTCGCTGGTGGTCCGGCGGGGGTGTGCAGGGGCTGAGCGGCGCTCGTCTGGAAGGAGTCGATGGCGGTCGCGCCGGGCCGATCGCTTTCGGGTGGGCGCCCGGAGCGACGATCGGATGTTCTAGTGGTGTGCCCGGCGGAGGGCTTTTCCGGCGTCCCGGCATCGTGTCGTCGGTGCCGGTCGGCCGTCGGTCGGTCGCTTGACGGCCCTGGGTCGGCGGCGACCGTCCTCGGCGGGAGCTCTCAGCATGCGTGCTCCTTTGATATCCAACGTTGAACTGTGAGGGGGAAGACATAAGCAGAGACCGGATCGGCTGTCAAATCAAGGTGGCCTATCTAACGACTCGTTACAGGAGAGGTCTTGGCTCGGATGGCGTCTGCCGATCCGTGTTCTGACGTTGAAGTAAGGTGAGGTCCTTCTTGCGGTGCGGGGCGGCGGGGGCCGCGGGTCTCGGAGGCCGAAGGGGGTTCGGGTGGGTGGACGTGGGATGCGGTGAGGCTTTGGCGGATGGTGTTCGGGCAGGGTGCTGGCCGGGCGGGTCGGGCCGCGGGGCGAAGCGGTGCCCGGTGGAGCTCGCGGCCGGCGGCGGACAGGGCTCAGCGGGGGGAGTCGTCGCAGGGATCAAATTCCCGCTTGGTGGGCAGTTGGTCCGCATGATGGTGCACTGGCGCCTGTAGGTGCATACTGGATATGCTTCTTTTGGGTTAATGTACAGGCTGGTTCGGTTGTGCGAAGGTGAGCCCGAGGTGCTCCTGAAAGGGCCGTCTCGGAGGGATCCGGGGTGGGGCCGGTCGGCCCGGACGAGGCTGCAGTGTCGAAGTGGCCGAGTGGACGGTACGCGCGACGTTCGGCGTCGGGCAATCCCTGGGGAAAGGTCCCAGGCGGGAGTGGTCCGGGCCGCACCGGCAGACCGAGGGGAGATCGGTTCCCGCGTCGGACCGTGGCCGAGTGCGCCTGCAGCGAGACGCATTCCGCGGGCATCCGGGGACGTACCACATGGTCCTCCTTGTCGGATCTCCGAGTCCGACGATGCGGTCGCTGCCGCAGCCCGCGGCCGGCTTGCGGGCCACGCAGGGCATCGAATGAACAACTCTCTTTTGCAAAAGATCATTTGGAGCGCCCATGGATCTGCACCTCACGGGCAGTCGAGCCCTTGTGACTGCCTCGACGGGCGGCATCGGCCGCGAGATCGCCGTCAGCCTCGCGAGGGAAGGCGCGCACGTCATCATCAACGGCCGATCCTCGGGTTCGCTCGCCGCGGCGATGAACCACATCCGAGCGAGGTGCCCGTCGGCCTCCCTTGAGGGAGTGGTGGCCGACAACGGTACTGCGGACGGGGCTTCCCGCACCGTTGCCGCAGTCCCCGACGTCGACATCCTGGTCAACAACCTCGGCATCTACGAGGCTGTCGGCCTGTTCAAGGAGTCCGACGAAGCGTGGCTACGGATGTTCAACGTCAATGTGATGAGCGCAGTGCGCCTCTCGCACCACTACATGCCCCGCATGTTGGCCTCCGGTACCGGCCGCATTCTCCTGATGGCCAGTGAGGCCGCTGTGATGCCGGTGCCGGACATGGCGGCCTACAGTGCGACCAAGACCATGCTGCTCTCTCTCGCGCAGCCTTGCGGAACTCACCAAGGAGACGGAGGTGACGGTCAACGCGATCATCGCCGGATCCACGAGGACCGAAGGGGTCGTGGGACTCCTTCGTCAGCTCTACCCCGATACGCCCGAGGACGAGGCGGAGCGCAGGTTCATGGAGTCGGGTGGTCACAGGGCGACATCCCTGATCCAGCGCCTGATCAGTCCCGAGGAAATCGCGGACCTGGTCACGTACGTCTGCAGTCCCAGGGCTGCCGCGATCAATGGGGCCGCGTTGCGTATCGACGGGGGCCTCATCCGCAGTGTGTTCTGACCTTCTTCCGTCCGTCGCCTGGGTTCCTCCTGGCGGTAGCTCCCGCCGCTCCACGGTGTCGGTCAGCAGGCACGCCCCAACCAGAAGTTCCTCGACGATCGCTGCCGCCCTGGTGGGCTGGGCCGGCGAAAGGTCAGAGCCATCGAGAACTACCTCTCCGCACCACTCGCTCAGGAGGAGATCGTGAACAGTGCCGGATCCACAGCCGCCGCGATGGCCGTGGCCGCGTGTCTCACAGTCTCGGCCTGCAGCCCCGACGGAGTCCTGGGCAACGACGGTGCGAAAACCATAAAGATCGGCTACGCAGTCCCGCGCCTCGACAACTCGTACTGGGCGCAGAACGTGGCGTTCGCGCAGCGGACGGCCGGCCAGCTCGGAGTGAAGTTGAGTGTGGCCAGCGCCGGCAGCAGCGAGTCGAGGCAGCTGAAGGACATTCAGCACCTCATCTCCCTGGGCGTGCACGCCATTGTCTACGCGCCGGTGACGGCCTCGGTGGGGCCGTCGATTCTCGACTCCTGCAAGACGGCCAAGATCAAGTGTGTGGCTGTGGCACGCCGGCCGGGGCTTGTACCCGACAGCACCAACGCCGCGTACAACGTCGGCTACGTCGTCGGCAATGACGAGGCCGACGGCGAAGCGGCCGCAGCCACGCTGACGGATGCTGGCGTGAAGGTCTGCGTGACGATGGGTGGGCAGCGGGACGACTCTGTCGCCGACGGCCGGCTGAAGGGTTTCCAGGACTACGCCACCACCCACGGCGTCACGATCCTCGACACATTTCGTCCGGCCGCGGGTGCCTCCGAAGGACAGCGGGCCACCGAGAGCTTCCTGGCGGCCTACCCCGGGCCCGGGTTCGACTGCCTCTTCGCATTCGACGGCGACGCCGCAACCGGTGCCGTCAGCGCACTCAAGGCCAACCGGGCGCTGTCCAAGGTCAAGGTCTCCGCAGTGGACGCCAACCCCGACGACGTCAAGGCCATATCCTCGGGTGACCTGCTGGCGAGCGCGGCCGGCGGCGAGTACGTCGAGGGCGGGTTCGCAACGATCATGGCCTACGACGCTGTCATGGGCTTCATGCCGCCTCAGCGGCAGGTGGTCCTCGACGGCATCGTCGTCACCGAGGCCAATGTCGACCAGTACTCAGCCCGATTCGGATCCACTGCCACGGGTTACGACGCGAAGCGACTGTCACTTGCGTACAGCTCCTCAGCTCCCTCTAACCGCTTCACGCTGAACCTCGACTGACCGACCCGGGCGGCACCGCAGGTATGGCGACTCACGGAAACGGCCCACCCGCCCCGACCTGCGCCGGCCCTGAGCGCCACCAACCGTCATTCCACAGAACGGACACCAAGCATGTCCCTGCAGAAGGTCCTCGTGACCGGTGCCAACGGCTACATCGGTCAGGCTGTCAGTACCCGCCTCCAGATCGCCGGCCACCACGTCACCGGACTGGTCCGCTCCGCACACGCCGCCCGCGGCCTGCAGGCACGCGGCATCACACCCCTGGTCGCCTCTCTCGACGACCACGGCGCCATCTTCAACGTCACCGAGGAAGTCGACGCCGTCATCGACACCGCGAGCGCCGACCACGCCCCGGCGACCCGCACCATGCTCCGCGCCCTCGACAACAGCGGAAAGACCTACATCCGCACCAGCGGAACCGGCGTCTACACCGACCTCGCCCACGGCCGGCGCAGCGACCACGTCTACACCGAGGACGACGCCTTCACCCCCGACCCCCTGGTCGCCACCCGGGTCGACACCGACCTCGAGGTCCTCGCCGCCGCCTCCCGCGGCATCAACACCGTCGTCATCCGCCCTTCCATGATCTACGGCGACGGGGCCAGCGAGCAGATCCCCATGCTGGTCCGCCACGCCGTCGCTCACGGCGTCAGCCTCTACGTCGGTCCCGGCGAGAACCGCTGGGCCAACGTCTACATCGCCGACCTCGCCGAGGCCTACCTCCTCGCCCTCCATCGCGCGCCCGCCGGCAGCCTCTACAACATCGCCGCCGACGAGACGAACCTGCGTGACATCGCACAAGCCGTCTCCGACCTCCTGGGCCTGCCCGACCCACAGTCCTGCACGCCTGAAACCGCCTACGCCGCCTTCGGCCGGCGCTGGGTCGACATCGCACTCTCCAGCAACAGCCGCATCGACTCCACCAAAGCCCGCACCGAACTCGGCTGGCACCCCCTCGGCCCCACCCTCCTCGACGACATCACCCACGGCTCCTACAAGCGCATCTGGGCCCACAAAGCCGACCCCCACGACCACACCACCGCCCGATAGCCCCCACGGCGAGCTTGGAGGAGAGACCATGAAAGACGGAATGTTCGTCTTCGACGCCACCGTCCACTGCCAGGACTTCACGGACCGGCAGATCCGGCCCGAGGACGACGGACGCCACGTCAGGGCACTGCGGGAGCAACTCGGCGAGTTCACTGCCCTGACCGCCACCAGGGGGCCGTCGGTGGAGTCCAGCTTCCCGGAGCTCCCCGACCTGGAGTGGGCGAACCGTAAGCTTTTCGAGGAGTCCGTGACGGACCTCGCCATGTCGTGCACCGTTCCGCTCTACTCCCACTGGCAGATGGGTCTCGGATCCCCTGAGGTGAGCCACGCGCTCGCCGCCTCCAATCCTTCGAGGATCCTCTTCACCGGCGGGGTCGATCCTGCGTGGCAGGGCCTCGACGCCGCTCTGGAGGAGATGGAGCGGCAGGTCACCGAGTGGGGTGCAGTCAGCATGAAGTTTTACCAGTACCAAGGCCGGGACAAGCACTGGCGGGCCGACGACCGCGAGCTGGCCTACCCTCTGTGGGAGAAGGCCCTCGAGCTCGGCATCAAGATGGTTCAGTTCCACAAGGGGTTCCCCCTGGGAATCATGCCCGTTGAGGCATTCCGGCCCAATGACATCCAGCTCGCCGCTCTGGACTTCCCGGACCTGAATTTCGGAATCCATCACCTCGGTGACCCGTACGTCGATGAGACGATCAGCATCGCGGCAAGGTTCCCAAACGTCTACCTGATCCTGCCACTGTGGTTCAACCAGTACTTCCTTCAGCCCTGGAAGATGCTTCACCGCCTGGGCGAAGTACTTCTCCAAGTAGGCAGCAAACGCATCTGCTATGGGTCCGAGGCCTTCATCTGGCCCACGATCCAGCCCTACATCGATGCCTGGGCCGAGTTGACCATGCCTGACGAGCTGCAGGACCGGTACGGGTACCCGGAAATCACCCGCGAGATCAAGGAACGAGTCTTCGGAATCAACTTCGCCGAAGGCCTAGGAATCGACCTGGAAGCAAAAAAGCGCGAACTCGGACTGATCTGATGAATGCCTACGCGAATTCACCGGCCAACCCCACCCCAGTTGACCAGGAGGTGCTGGATCGAGCCATGTCCTACCTGCGCGCGCTCCTCAACGGCCATGCCGGCGGCATGGAGATCACCGAAATCGACGACGCCGGCGTGGTCGACGTGGCTTTCACCCGCGCCTGCGAGGCATGCCCGAACCTGCCGATGACCTTCGTCAGCACCGTCCGGAACACGTTGCTCGAAGTACCCGGCGTCACCGACGTGCGGAGCAGCGACGTCCACGCATCGGCGCCGGCCCTCAATCGCATTGCACGTGCCCTCGGAGCGAGACCTGTGACGCCCGTGAATCTTCCCGAGTAGCGGCTGTTGGCAAGCCCACGTGGGATCCGACACGTCAAAATCCCGCGAATGCATGCACTCCATGGACGCGGCGAGCATGCATTCGCGGCTATCCAACGTTCCCTGGCACCGAGGGCCCGGGCTGCGCCCGAAAAAGCCGCACGCCGGTCAGTTCGCCAGGTCGGCACCGAGCGATCGGGAGATCTCCCTGCCTGCAGCGATCAGGTTCTCGCGGATCTCCTTGTGCCTAGCTCCCAGAATGGAAGGCCTGACCCCACTGATCGACAGTGCTGCACGCACATCGCCCCGGTAGTCCGTGACAGGAACACCGAGGGCGGCGATCCCAACCGTCACATCGCCGTCACTGACCGCCACCCCGGCGTGCAGTGTGTTCTCGAGTTCAGGAATCAGATCTTCTGCGGCCGTTGGCGTCGCAGGCGTGAAGGCCTCCAGTTTCCCTGCGCCTGCCCTGAGGTATTCATGCCAGAATTCGCGCCCAGCGTTGGCGAGGAGGACTCGTGGCGCGGCGCCCGCATGCAATGGCAGCGACCCTCCGACCTGAAGGGCGAGGGTCTGAACCCATTTACCGTCCAAACGCTCGATGCACACGGCTTCAGATCCCCGGCGAATACACAGAAAAATAGTTTCTCCGGTAAGATCATGGAGCTTCTCCATGACCGGCAAGGCCAGGGCCCTCTCGTCGAATCCTTTCTTAACGGACTCGCCGAGTTGAAGAAGATGCAGACCCAACCGATATGTTCCACGCCGCGCCCCCTTCTCAACCAGCTCGAGCTGCTGCAGGCCGGTAAGCAGTCGGTAGACCGAGCTTCGCGGCTCGCCGGTGAGCTCGGCGATTTGCGCGGGCGTGAGCTCGCGGTCGCGGGCAAGGAGGTCGAGCGCCTCCACGGCCTTGCGCACCAGCTGGAGTCCGTTTTCGTTCACCATGGACCAAGGTTATCACCCACCGGACGTCGCGTTCGCGAGACGGAACTATTTCCGTTGGTTCGCGACGCCCGGCGAAATGCGCACTCAGTGCGCATTGTCGAGTAAATGAGTGCACGGGGGCCATGATGCGACATCGACATAGATTGCGCGATCATGACACCTTGGCAAACCGAAACCACTACCCGGTAGACCGATCCGACCCGAAGGGCCGCCGTGAAGCGCACCGCCCCCCTGTCCGCCGTCATGGCCGTCTCCCTCGCCGCCGGCGTGCTGTTCACCGCCGGCACCGCGTCCGCGCGGGAACGGCCCGCCACGTCGCACACCGGGCACGACCTCTACGGGACCAAGACCCCCTACGCCCCTCAAGGCGGGCCGGGCCACTACCAGAAGCCGCCGAAGGGCTTCGTGCCGGTCTTCACCGAGAACGTCGCCCGCCACGGCTCCCGCGCCATGACCGACAGCGGCGACGGCGACGCCGTCCTCGCCGTCCTGCGCCGGGCGCAGGACCGGGGCGCGCTCACCGGCCTCGGTGCGCGACTGGGCCCGCAGGTGCAGTCGCTGCTGTCCGCGGCCGCCGCCCTCGGCTACGGCAACCTCTCCGCCCGCGGCGCCGAGGAGCACCGGCAGACCGCGCTGCGCATGGAGCAGCGGCTGCCGTCCCTGTTCGCGGGCATCGCCGCCCGGCACGAGCCGATCGTGGTGGAGACCTCGGGGGTGCCCCGGGCGGTGGCCAGCGCCGGTGCGTTCACGGGCGGTCTGACCTCCGGCGATCCGGCGCTCACGGGCCTGATCAAGGAGCCGGTCACCGACAAGGACCTGCTGTACTTCCACAAGCAGCCGCAGAACGCCGACTACCAGGCGTACGTGAAGGGCGATCCGGCGCTGGCCGCGGTCCTCGCGCGGATCGACGGTGACCCGCGCACGGCCGAAACGGCGCACCGGGTCGTCGCGCGCCTGTTCCGGGCGGACTTCACCGCGACGATGTCCGCCACGGACCAGGTCTCCTTCGCCCGCTCGCTGTACCAGCTCTACGGCGCGGCGCCCGACCTCCGCACCGAGGCGCCGGACGTCGACCTCGCCCCGTTCCTGACCGACCGCGACGCCCGGTGGCTCGCCTACCTCGACGACGCCGCGGAGTTCTACCAGAAGGGCCCCGCGTTCAGCGGACGCACCATCACCTACCGGATGGCCGGGGTCCTGCTGGACGACCTCCTCGCCCGGGCCGGGGCCAAGGCCGCCGGCACCGACGGCGACGGCGCGGTGCTGCGCTTCACCCACGCCGAGGAGATCGAGCCGCTCGCCGCCCTGATGGGCCTGCCGGGCAGCACCGCGCCCGCCGACCCCGGGCAGCCCTACACCTACCGGAACAACCCCTGGCGCGGTGCGGAGGTCTCGCCGATGGCGGCCAACATCCAGTGGGACCTCTTCGCGAACACGCCCTCCGACGGCCGGCCGGCCACGCACCTGGTGCGCATGCTCTACAACGAGAAGGAGACCGCCTTCAAGGCGTCCTGCAAGCCCGTGGCCAAGGGCAGCTACTTCTACGCGCTCGACGAGCTCGAGCACTGCCTGACCCACGGCTGACCGAAACCGGCCCGACCGGCGCCCGCCGCGCCCGGGCCTCCTTCGCCACTGCTTGGACTTCAGGAGTGTCATCTAGACCTTACCCGAACCGGCCTGCAAAATACCCGTACAGAAAGGGGCCGGCAGCGGATGCTGCCAGCCCCTCACTGATTGCTGGTCAGGCCCAGACCCATCTGATCCCGATCCGACCGGTGTCGAGATCCGCTATCTGCCTGAATGCGGCCGGGCTCAGATCGAGGTCCTCGTCCTTGCAGCTGGGGCACCTGTCCACGATGGTGACGTACACAACGCCCTTGGGGCCCCGAACCCGCAGCTGCTTACCACAGGCACGGGAGTTGTTGGGGTTGGGGTTGTTGCCGTACCACCGCGGGGAAACAGCCACGACCAGCTGGCTGTCATTGTTGTTCCAGCCGCACGCGCCGAGCCCCGTGTTGTACCAGGTTCCGTCTCCGTAGTGAACGTAGCTCGCCGACACGTCGGACGCTGAAGCTGGCGTCGCGGTGACCGCCGCGGATCCTACGGCCATCACGGATGCGAGCAGGGCCATGACGGCCCGGACAGTGAAACGTGGGGTAAATCTGCCCTTTGAGCGAAGCACGCGTCCTACCTTTCCAGTGGGGGGTGGAGTGAACCATGCGCTGCTGCGGTGGCGTTCATCACACTAGCGAGGCCGGCGTACATGACAGTTCGCAATTCTTGCTCTCTACTTGCGATTTCGTATGCGGCGAGGCCAGCTCCAGGGAGCGGCGCACGTGATTTCCGATGAACGGGCCGGTAGCGCTTGATCTGATTCCCGGCAGCGGCCCGGGGACCGTGTGATGTCGTGATCGACATTGCGCCTTCGTACTCGCCCGAAGGCGGGAGTTCGATCGGACGCCGTGTGACGTGTGGGCAAGTCGGCGATGCATGGGACGTTCATCGAGCCCTAGTGCTACGTTCCTCAAAGCAGGTATACGTAGCGGCGTCGTAGTTGTCGGATTGGCGGAGCTGGACGGCCCCATATCCAGGGACGGGCAC
>NZ_JBEPAA010000139.1:0-11298 GCF_040298365.1 Kitasatospora sp. NPDC001603 | reverse complement strand
GCGGCGATGCCGGTGGTGCCGTGGGTGGTGTCGGCGCGGTCGGCGGAGGCGCTGGGCGGGCAGCTGGCCCGGGTGGCGGAGCTGGCGTCCTCGGGTGACGTCGATCCGGTGGACGTGGGCTTCTCGTTGGTGTCGTCGCGGGCGGTGTTCGAGCACCGGGCGGTGCTGCTGGGCGCCGATGGCTCCGAACTCGTCGCGGCCGAGCCGGTGTTGTCCTCGCCGGGTGCGGCGCGGACCGGTGTGGGGTTCCTGTTCGCGGGCCAGGGTGGTCAGCGGGTGGGGATGGGGCGGGAGTTGTACGAGGCGTTCCCGGTGTTCCGGGCGGCGTTCGACGAGGTGTGTGCGGTGCTCGACGCGCCGGTGGCCGAGGTCGTCGCCTCGGGTGAGGGCCTGGGCCGCACCGGGCTGGCGCAGCCGGCGCTGTTCGCGCTGGAGGTGGCGCTGTTCCGGCTGCTCGCCTCCTGGGGTGTCACTCCCCGCGTACTCGTGGGGCATTCGGTGGGTGAGATCGCGGCCGCGCATGTGGCCGGGGTCCTGGATCTGGTGGACGCGGGTGCGCTGGTGTCGGCGCGGGCCCGGTTGATGGACGCGCTGCCCGCCGGTGGGGCGATGGTCGCGGTGGAGGCGGCCGAGGAGGAGGTCCTCCCGTTGCTCGCCGGGCTCTCGGAGGTGGGTGTCGCGGCGGTCAACTCGCGGACTTCGGTGGTGGTTTCGGGTGCGGAGGGCGCGGTTCGGGGGGTCGTCGAGGCGCTGCCGGGCCGCCGGACGAAGCGGCTGGAGGTCAGCCACGCGTTCCACTCCCCGCTGATGGCGCCGATGCTGGAGGACTTCCGTGCGGTCGTGGCGGGTCTGACCTTCCACCCGCCGCGCCTTGCGGCGGTCTCGACCGTCACCGGCCTGCCGGTCGACGGCGAGTGGTGCGACCCGGCCTACTGGGTGGACCATGTGTCCCGCACGGTCCGCTTCGCGGACGCCGTCGCCGAAGCCGGTGTGGGCGCCTGGGTCGAACTCGGCCCCGACGGTGTGCTCTCCGCCCTCGTCGACGCTGCCGCGCCCGCGCTGCGCGCGGACCGGCCGGAGGCCCGCCAGGCGGTGACGGCGCTCGCGCACGCCTTCGTCCACGGTGCGGACGTCGACTGGGCGGCGCTGTTCGCGGGCCATGACCCGCGCCTGGTCGAGCTGCCGACGTACGCCTTCCAGAGCGAGCGCTACTGGCTGGAGCCCGTCGCGGGTGACGTCGCCTCCGCCGGACTCACCGACGCCGCCCACCCGCTGCTCGCCGCCGTGGTCGAACTCCCTGACGGCGGGACGGTGCTGACCGGGCGGATCTCCCTCGCCACCCACCCCTGGCTCACCGGCCATGCGGTCCTGGGTTCGGTCCTGCTGCCGGGCTCGGCCTTCGTCGAGCTGGTGCTGACGGCCGGGCGACGCGTCGGCTGCCCGAGGCTGGAGGAGCTGGTGCTGTCCGCTCCGCTGGTGCTGCCGCGTTCGGGGGCCGTCCAGCTCCAGGTCGTGGTGGAGGCTCCGGACGGTTCGGGCAGCCGGGCCGTGGCGGTGTACTCGCGGCCGGCCGCCGACGACGCCGATCCCGAGTGGACCCAGCATGTGACGGGTTCGGTGGGTGCGGCCGAGGCGGACCCCGGCGCGGGGGCCGACCAGCCGGTCGGCAATGCCGTCGAGCGCGATCTTACGGGCCTGTACGAGGAGTTGACCGATCGGGGCTACGCCTACGGCCCGGTGTTCCAGGGCCTGCGACGGCTCTGGAAGGCGGGTGACGAGGTCGTCGCGGAGATCGAGCTGCCCTCGGGCGCGCCCGGTGCGACCGGCGACTACGTCCTCCACCCGGCCCTGCTGGACGCGGTGGTGCACCCGTTGCTGCCGGGCGTGGTGGACGACGAGCGGGCAGCCGGGCTGCCGTTCGCCTGGAGCGGGGTGAGCGTGTTCGCGCCGGGGACGTCGCGGCTGCGGGTGCGGATCGTGCCGGTCGGTCCGGACACGGTGTCGCTGCACATGGCGGACGACGGCGGTCGGACGGTCGCCAGGATCGACTCCCTGGCGTGGCGGGAGGTGACCGCGGATGCCGTCCGGTCCGCCGGTCACGACGCGCTGTTCGAGGTGGTGTGGCAGCCGGTCGAGCCGGTGTCGGCGGCGGGCTCGGCGGAGTCCACCGCGACGTGGGCGGTGCTCGGCGCGCCGAGTGACGAACTCCCGCTCCACTACGCCGATGTGGCCGCGCTCGGTGCCGCGCTCGACGCGGGGGCGCCGCTGCCGCCGGTCGTGCTGGCCCGGCTGGCCGCCGGTGACCCGGGCGACCCGGCCATCGAGGTGGGTGACGCGCTGGAGCTGGTCCAGGCCTGGTTGGCGGACACGCGGCTGACCGGGGCCCGGCTGGTGGTCGTCACCACCGGCGCCACCGGTCCCACCGGTCCCACCGGCCCGGACGCCACCGCTCCCGCCGGCCCGGACGCCACCGGCGCCACCGGCCCCGCCGCCGTCGACCTGGCCGCCGTCGACCTGGCCGGAGCCGCGGCCTGGGGCCTGCTGAAGTCGGCGCAGACCGAGCACCCCGACCGGCTGGTGCTGGTCGACGTCGACGACCTGGACGCGGCCTGGCCGCTGCTGCCGGGCGCGGTGGCCTCCGGCGAGCCGCAACTGGCCCTGCGGGCAGGCACCGTACTGGTCCCCAGGGTGGCCCGGCCGTCGGCCGGGGGCGACGCCCCGGTGGCGTTCCCGGCCACGGGGACGACGCTGATCACCGGTGGTACCGGTGTGCTGGGCGGGATGTTCGCCCGCCACCTGGTGCGCGCCCACGGCGTCCGCCGGCTGCTGCTGGCCGGCCGCCGGGGCCCGGACGGACCGGGCGTCGCCGAACTCGTCCGGGAGCTGGAGGAGTCGGGCGCCGAGGTCGAGGTGGTGGCCTGTGACGTGACCGACCGGGCGGCGCTGGCCGCGCTGCTGGCCGCCGTCCCCGCCGAGCACCCGCTGACCGCCGTCCTGCACCTGGCCGGGGTGGCCGACGACGGCGTCATCGACTCGCTGACCCGCCGCCGGGTCGCCGACGTGCTCGCGCCCAAGGCGGACACCGCCTGGCACCTGCACGAGCTGACCCTCGGCCTGGACCTGTCGGCGTTCGTCGTGTTCTCCTCGGTCGCCGCCACGTTCGGGGCGCCCGGACAGGGCAACTACGCGGCCGCCAACGGCTATCTGGACGCCCTGGCGCTGCACCGCCGGGCCCGGGGCCTCCCGGCGCTGGCCCTGTCCTGGGGCCTGTGGGCACGGGAGAGCGGCATCACCGGCCGTCTCGGCGCGGCGGACCTGCGCCGGCTCGCCCGGGCCGGGATCATCGCGCTGGACGACTCCACCGGCCTCGACCTGTTCGACGCGGCGCTCGCGGCGGGGCGGCCGTGGCTGCTGCCGATGCGGCTGGACACCAAGGCCCTGCGGGCCCAGGGCGAGGCGATGCCCGCGGTGCTGCGCGGCCTGGTCGGCCGGCCCCGGCGGGCCGGCGCGGCGGCCGGGGCACCCGAGGAGACCCTGGTGGACCGGCTGGCGCGCACCGCGCCGGAGGACCGGGACGGGCTGATCGACGAGGTGGTGTGCCGCGAGATCGCGGTCGTCCTCGGCCACGCCGGGGCCGACGGGATCGACCGCGACCGGACCTTCGCGGAGCTGGGTTTCGACTCGCTGACCGCGGTGGACCTGCGCAACCGGCTGACCGCCCTGGCAGGGCGGCGCCTGCCGGCCACGCTGGCCTTCGACTACCCGACGCCGACCGCGCTGGTGGGCTACCTGCGCACCGAACTGCGGGCGCGGGTGCCGGAGGCCGGCCACCCGGTGCTGGACCGGCTGGAGGCGCTGGAGGCCACCACGGGCACGACCGGGCTCGACCCGGCCACCCGGGAGCAGGCGGTGGAGCGGCTGCGCGCGCTGCTCTCCCATTGGACGGCCGACACCGAGGCGGCCCAGGTCACCGAAAGGCTGGCCGACGCCTCCGCCGACGAGGTCTACGACTTCGTCACCAGGGAACTCGGGATCTCCCTCAGCTGAGCACGTCTGTACGCGACACCGATCGGGGCGGAAGAGATGGCGAACGACGAGAAGTTGCTGAACTACCTGAAGCAGGTCTCCGCGGACCTCTACCAGGCCCGGCACCAGCTGCGGGAGTTCGAGGAGCGGGACCAGGAGCCCATCGCGATCGTCGGGATGGGGTGCCGGTTCCCCGGTGGGGTGGCCTCGCCGGAGGACCTCTGGCGGCTGCTGGCCGACGGCGGTGACGCGATCACCCCGTTCCCCACCAACCGGGGCTGGCCGACCGACCTGTTCGACCCGGACCCGGACCGCACCGGCAAGACGTACAGCACGGACGGCGGATTCCTGCACGGAGCCGGGGAGTTCGACGCCGAGTTCTTCGGGATGAGCCCGCGGGAGGCGATGGGCGTCGACGCCCAGCAGCGGCTGCTGCTGGAGACCGCCTGGGAGACGCTCGAACGGGCCGGGATCGACCCGACCTCCGTCCGGGACCAGCCGCTCGGGGTCTTCACCGGGGTGATGTACGCGGACTACGGGGCCCGCTTCCTGACCGCGCCGGAGGGCTTCGAGGGCTACCTCGGGCACGGCAGCGCGGCGAGCATCGCCTCCGGGCGGATCGCCTACAACCTGGGCCTGACCGGCCCCGCGATCACGGTGGACACCGCCTGCTCGTCGTCGCTGGTGGCGCTGCACCTGGCGATCCGGGCGCTGCGGGCGGGCGAGTGCTCGATGGCCCTGGCCGGCGGCGTCACCGTGATGTCCTCCCCGGCGGTCTTCGTCGAGTTCTCCCGCCAGCGCGGGCTCTCCTCCGACGGCCGCTGCAAGTCCTTCTCGGCCGCCGCGGACGGCGTCGGCTGGTCCGAGGGAGTCGGCCTGCTGCTGGTCGAGCGGTTGTCGGACGCCCGGCGCAACGGGCACCAGGTGCTCGCGGTGGTGCGCGGCTCGGCGGTGAACCAGGACGGCGCGTCCAACGGTCTCACCGCGCCGAACGGCCCCGCCCAGCAGCGGGTGATCCGGCAGGCGCTGGCGAACGCCGGGCTGACCCCGGCCGACGTGGACGTGGTGGAGGCGCACGGCACCGGCACCCGGCTCGGCGACCCGATCGAGGCGGAGGCCCTGCTGGCCACCTACGGGCGCGAGCGGGCCGGGGACCGGCCGCTCTACCTCGGGTCGGTGAAGTCCAACATCGGGCACACCCAGGCCGCCGCCGGCGTCGCCGGCATCATCAAGCTGGTCATGGCCCTGCGCAACGGCGTCCTGCCGCGCACCCTGCACGTGGACGCCCCCTCCCCGCACATCGAGTGGGAGACCGGGGCCGTCCGGCTGCTCGACCGCGAGCAGGCCTGGGCGCCGGGGGAGCGGCTCCGGCGGGGCGCCGTGTCCTCGTTCGGCATCAGCGGCACCAACGCGCACGTCGTGCTGGAGGAGGCCCCCGAGGACGCGCCGGAGGCGGCCGAGGAGGCGACCGCCGGGCCGGACCGGACGCCGGCCGTGCTGCCCTGGGTCCTCTCCGCCCGCAGCGCCGCCGCCCTGCGGGCGCAGGCGGCCCGGCTGGCCGCCTGGCCCGCGCCCGACCTCGCCGACGCGGGCCGGTCGCTGCTCGCCACGCGCGCCGCGTTCGAGCACCGGGCGGTCGTGCTCGGGGCCGACCACGCGGAGCTGGTGGCCGGGCTCACCGCGGTGGCCGAGGACTCCGCCGGAGCGGTCGTGGGTACCGCCGGCGCGCCCGGCGGCACCGTCTTCGTCTTCCCCGGCCAGGGCTCGCAGTGGCTCGGCATGGCCGCCGAACTGCTCGACGGCTCACCGGCGTTCGCCGCCGCGATGGCCGAGTGCGACGAGGTGATCGGCGAGCTGACCGGCTGGTCCGTGCTCGACCTGCTGGCCGAGACCGAGGACGAGTCCGCCCTGGCGCGCGTCGACGTGGTCCAGCCCGCCCTGTTCGCGGTCATGGTGTCGCTGGCGGCGGCCTGGCGGGCGATCGGGGTGGCCCCGGCCGCGGTGATCGGGCACTCGCAGGGCGAGATCGCGGCCGCCTGCGTCGCCGGCGCGCTGTCGCTGCGCGACGCGGCCCGTGTGGTGGTGCTGCGCAGCCGCGCGCTGACCGAACTGGCCGGCCTCGGCGGCATGGCGTCCGTCCCGCTGCCCCTCGCCGAGGTCGAGGAGCGGATCGCCGGGTACGGCGGGGCGCTCTCGGTGGCGGCCGTCAACGGCCCCCGGACGGTGGTCGTCTCCGGCTCCGCCGCCGAACTCGACGACCTGCTCGCCGTACTGACCGCCGAGGACGTCCGGGCCCGCCGCATCCCGGTGGACTACGCCTCGCACTCCGCGCACGTCGAGGGCATCCAGGACCGGCTGCTGGCCGAACTCCGGGACCTCGCACCGCGGTCCGCCGACACCCCGCTCTGGTCCACGGTGACCGGCGAGTGGCTGGACACCGCGGGGATGGACGCCCACTACTGGTACGAGAACCTGCGCCGCACGGTGCGCTTCGCCGACGGCACGGCGGCCCTGCTGGACTCCGGGCACCACGCGTTCGTGGAGCTCAGCCCGCACCCGGTGCTCACCATGGCCATCGGGGAGACGGCCGAGGGGCGCGGCGCCGAGCACGCCGTCGTGGTCGGCTCGCTGCGCCGCCACCACGGCGGCCTGCACCAGTTGCTGACCAACGCGGCCGCACTCCACGTGCGGGGCGTGCCGGTCGACTGGACGGCCCTGCTCGGCGGCCCGCGCCGACCGGTCGAGCTGCCCACCTACGCGTTCCAGCACACCGACTACTGGCTCCGCTCCGACGGCTCGGTGGGCGACGTCACGGCCGCCGGCCTCGGGCTCGCGGGCCACCCGCTGCTCGGCGCCTCCGTCGAACTGGCCGGCGGCGGCGTCGTCCTGACCGGCCGGCTCTCGCTGAGCAGCCACCCGTGGCTCGCCGACCACGCCGTGCTGGACACCGTGCTGCTGCCCGGTACCGGGCTGGTCGAGCTCGTCACCACGGCCGGCGACCGGGTCGGCTGCGGCCGGATCGAGGACCTCACGCTGACCGCACCGCTGCTGCTGCCCGCCCAGGGCGCCGTCCAGCTCCAGGTCGTCATCGGCCCGGCCGACGAGCACGGCCAGCGCGAGGCGTCCGTGCACTCGCGGCCCGAACCGGCCGACGGGGCGGAGCCGGTCTGGACCGGCCACGCCACCGGCGTGGTCGCCCCCGGCGCCGGGGCACCCGCCGAGGTGGGCGCCTGGCCGCCGCCCGGCGCGGTCGAGGTGGACCTCGACGGCGTGTACGCCCGGCTGGCCGGGCTCGGCCACGGCTACGGACCGCAGTTCCAGGGCCTGCGCCGGGTGTGGCGGCGCGACGGCGAGCTGTTCGCCGAGACCGCGCTCAGCCCGGAACAGACCGCCGAAGCGGGCCGGTTCGTGCTCCACCCCGCCCTGTTCGACGCCGCCCTGCACCCGCTGCTGCGCGGTGTCGTCGACGACGGCCGGCACGGCGGCCTGCCGTTCGCGTGGAGCGGCGTCGAGGTGCACGCCTCCGGCGCCACCCGGCTCAGGGTCCGGCTCACCCCGACGGGGCCCGACTCCGTCGCGCTGGCCCTCGCCGACGCCGACGGCGCGCCCGTCGCCACCGTCGCCACGCTGACCTGGCGCGAGGTCGACCCGGCGGCGCTGCGCGGCGCGGCCCGCGACCACGACGCGCTGTTCCGGATCGACTGGCGTCCGGCCACCGCCACCCGGCCGGCGCCCGAGCGGCCGGTCCTGCTGGCCGGCGCGGACCTGGCCGGGGCCTTCCCCACCGCCACCGGGCACCCGGACCTGGCCGCGCTGCGCCGGGCACTGGACGACGGCGCACCCGTGCCCGAGCTGGTCCTGACCGGCCTCGCGCCGGGCACCGGCGACCCGCTCGCGGACACCCACACCGCCGTCACCGGGACGGCCGCCCTGCTCACCGACTGGCTGTCCGACGAGCGGCTGGCCAGTACCCGGCTCGCCGTGGTCACCCGGGGGGCCGTCGACGGCACCGACCTGGCGTCCGCGAGCGTCCGCGGTCTGGTGCGGGCCGCCGTCACCGAGCACCCCGGGCGCTTCCTGCTCGTTGACTCGGCCGACGGCTCCGCGACGGGCGCCGGGACGGCGCAGGCGTCCTCCGACGCCTGGGCGGCGGCCCTGGCCGTCGACGAGCCGGAGGTCCTGCTCCGCGACGGCGCCGTCCTGGTGCCCCGCCTGGCTCGCCTGCCCGCCGCCGACTCCGACACCGTTACCGACACCGCCGGGGCCGGCCCGTTCGACCCCGACGGCACCGTGCTGGTCACCGGCGCCACCGGGGCCCTCGGTACCCGGCTCGCCCACCACCTGGTCCGCGAGCACGGGGTGCGGCACCTCCTGCTGGTCAGCCGCTCCGGCCCGGCCGCGCCCGGCGCCGCCGCCCTGCGGGACGAGCTGGCCGCGCTCGGCGCCGAGGCCACCGTGGCGGCCTGCGACGTCGGCGACCGGGCCGCGCTCGCCGCCCTGCTCGCCGCCGTCCCCGCCGACCGGCCGCTGCGCGCGGTCGTGCACACCGCCGGCGTCCTCGACGACGGGCTCGTCACCTCGCTCACGCCGGAGCGGTTCGCCGCCGTGCTGCGCCCGAAGGCCGACGCGGCCTGGCACCTGCACGAGCTCACCCGGGAGCTCGACCTCACCGCCTTCGTCCTCTACTCCTCGGCCGCCGCCACCTTCGGCGGCGCGGGCCAGGCCAACTACGCGGCGGCCAACGCCTTCCTCGACGCCCTGGCCGCCCACCGGGCCGGGCTCGGCCTGCCGGCGACGACGCTCGCGTGGGGGCTCTGGGAGTCCGGCGGCGCGATGACCGGCGACCTGACCGGCACCGACCGCGAACGGATCGCCCGGGCCGGTATGCGCCCGCTCGGCGACGCGGACGGCCTCGCCCTGTTCGACACCGTGCTGCGGGAACGCCACACCTGGGCGCTGCCCACCCGGCTCGACCTGGCCGCCCTGCGCGGCCTCGGCAGCCAACTCCCGCCCCTGCTCGGCGGGCTGGTCCGGCCCACCGCGCGCCGCGGCACCGCCGGAACGGGCGAGAGCGCCTCCGCCCTGGCCGGCCGGCTGGCCGGGCTCGCTCCCGCCGACCGCACCCGGGCCCTGGCCGACCTCGTCCGCACCCAGGTCGCCGAGGTGCTCGGGCACCGCGACGGGTCGGCCATCGAGGCGGACCGGCCGTTCACCGAGCTGGGCTTCGACTCGCTGACCGCCGTCGAACTGCGCAACCGGCTCAGGAACGCGACCGGCCTGAAGCCCTCCGCCACCCTCGTCTTCGACTACCCGAGCGTGGCCGCGCTCACCGCCCACCTCGACGCCGAACTCGGCGGCGTGGCGGCGGCCGGCCCGGCGCCCCTCCCGGTCCCGTCCGCGGCCTCGCCCGACGACGACCCGATCGTCATCGTCGGCATGGCCTGCCGCTACCCCGGCGGGGTCGGCTCACCCGAGGACCTGTGGCAGCTGGTCACCGACGGCGTGGACGCCATCCGGCCGTTCCCCGCCGAACGCGGCTGGAGCATCGAGGACCTGTACGACGCCGACCCGGACGCGCCCGGCAAGACCTACACGGTCGAGGGCGGCTTCCTGGACGACGTGGACCGGTTCGACGCCGGGTTCTTCGGGATCTCCCCGCGGGAGGCCCTCAGCATGGACCCGCAGCAGCGCCTGCTGCTGGAGACCACCTGGGAGGTGTTCGAGCACGCGGGCATCGACCCGCAGTCGCTGCGCGGCAGCCAGACCGGCGTCTTCGCCGGCATCAGCGGCCAGGACCACGCGGGGATCCTCGCCAAGGCCCCCGAGTTCGAGGGCTACCTGCTGACCGGCAGCGCGGGCGCGATCGCCTCCGGCCGGATCGCCTACACCTTCGGCTTCACCGGTCCGACGCTGACCGTCGACACCGCCTGCTCCTCCTCACTGGTGGCCATCCACCTGGCGGCGCAGGCGCTGCGCAACGGCGAGTGCTCGATGGCGCTGGCGAGCGGTGTGATCGTGATGTCCACCCCGACCCTGTTCGTGGAGTTCTCGCGGCAGCGGGTCGGCGCGCCGGACGGCCGCTGCAAGTCGTTCTCGGCGGCCGCCGACGGCGCGGGCTGGTCCGAGGGCGCCGGCGTGCTGCTGCTGGAGCGGCTCTCGGACGCCCGGCGGCTCGGCCACCGGGTCTGGGCGGTGCTGCGCGGCAGTGCGGTGAACCAGGACGGTGCGTCGAACGGTCTGACGGCGCCGAACGGTCCCTCGCAGGAGCGGGTGATCCGGCAGGCTCTGGCCAGCGCCGGGTTGTCGGCGGCGGACGTGGACGCGGTGGAGGCGCACGGGACGGGCACCCGGCTGGGTGACCCGATCGAGGCGCAGGCCCTGCTGGCGACGTACGGGCGCGACCGCGACGCGGACCGGCCGCTCTACCTCGGGTCGGTGAAGTCGAACATCGGCCACACCCAGCACGCGGCGGGGATGGCCGGCGTGATCAAGATGACGCTGGCGATGCAGCACGGCGTCCTGCCCCGGACGCTCCACCTGGACGAGCCCAGCCCCTACGTCGACTGGTCGGCCGGGGCGGTGGAGTTGCTGGATGAGGCCCGGGAGTGGTTCCCGGGTGACCGGCCGCGTCGCGCCGGTGTCTCCTCGTTCGGGATCAGTGGCACCAACGCGCATGTGATCCTCGAAGAGGGGGATCCGGCGGCGGTCGCCGTGGACGGTGACCGGGCGGCGATGCCGGTGGTGCCGTGGGTGGTGTCGGCGCGGTCGGCGGAGGCGCTGGGCGGGCAGCTGGCCCGGGTGGCGGAGCTGGCGTCCTCGGGCGACGTCGATCCGGTGGACGTGGGCTTCTCGTTGGTGTCGTCGCGGGCGGTGTTCGAGCACCGGGCGGTGCTGCTGGGCGCCGACGGCTCCGAACTCGTCGCGGCCGAGCCGGTGTTGTCCTCGCCGGGTGCGGCGCGGACCGGTGTGGGGTTCCTGTTCGCGGGCCAGGGTGGTCAGCGGGCTGGCATGGGGCGGGAGTTGTACGAGGCGTTCCCGGTGTTCCGGGCGGCGTTCGACGAGGTGTGTGCGGTGCTCGACGCGCCGGTGGCCGAGGTCGTCGCCTCGGGTGAGGGCCTGGGCCGCACCGGGCTGGCGCAGCCGGCGCTGTTCGCGCTGGAGGTGGCGCTGTTCCGGTTGCTCGCCTCCTGGGGTGTGGCTCCGCGTGTGCTGGTGGGGCATTCGGTGGGTGAGATCGCGGCGGCGCATGTGGCCGGGGTCCTGGATCTGGTG
>NZ_JBEPAA010000138.1:0-11767 GCF_040298365.1 Kitasatospora sp. NPDC001603 | reverse complement strand
CTTCGACCCGGTGCACGACGTGCACACCGGCGACCTCTCCTTCCCGCTCGGCTGCCGCCCCTACCTCGTCCCGCTCACCGCCGACACCCCGTCCCGACGCTGACCCCAAGGCCGTGGCGTCCAAGGGCCGAAAGGCCGCGCTCCACGCCGCCAAGACCGGCGGCCCGTGGAGCCAGGAGGCCGCCAAGGCCGCCCTGTCCGGCACCGACGAGGCGGTCGTCGGCTGGGCACGCACCGGCCGGCACAAGGCCGAACTGGACGACATGCGCCAGAACGTGGTCGAAATCGCCCAGGACAGCCCCGACGAGGCCGTGCGCACCGCCGCAACCACCGCACTCCAAGGCACCCCCCAGCAGATCGAGGCCTTCTTCACCACCGGCCAGCACGAGGCCGCGATCACCGACAACCGCATCCGCGCCTACCAGCTGATCGCCACCGGCGGCACCAGCGTCAAGGAAGCCGGCGAAGCCGCCCTGCGGGACGGCTCACCCCACGCCGTCGCCGCTTTCCTGATGACGGGCCAGTACACCGCCCGCCGGATCGACGAACGCGTCCAGGCCACCCAGCTGCTGGCCGCCGGCGGCCCCGAGGTCCAGGCCGCGGCCAAGCTCGCCCTCGCCGGTCCCCCAGGCCTCGTCACCTCGTTTCTGCAGACCGACCGCTACATGGCCGACCGCAAGGACCTGCTCGCCGCAACTCACGCCGAACAGATGCGGCACCTGATCGCCAAGGCCGCCCAGACCGCGGCCCAGGCCCAGCAGGACGCGTGGGAAGCCACCGCCGCCGCCGCCATCGCCAACAACGCCGCCACCGAGGCCCAGGCCGCCAGCACCCAAGCCCGCTCTCACGCCGATCAGGCCGCACGGTACGCAGCCGACGCCAACACCGCCGCCCGGGACGCCGAAACCTCCGCCACCCGCGCCGGCCAGTCCGCCACTACCGCCCGCAACGCTGCCCAGGCCGCCGCACGCGACGCTGGCAAGGCCACCGCCTCCGCCAACCGCGCCTCCGCCTCCGCCGCCCAAGCGCGCTGGTCCGCCACCACCGCCCGCACCGCCGCGAACGACGCCTACACCTCCGCACGCGCGGCAGGCCAGGACGCCGACGCCGCACAGCAGGCCGCCGACCAGGCCTGGGACATCGCCCTAGAAAAGGCGAGCAGGGAACGCCAGGCCGAGCTCGCCGCCGAAGAGGAGGGCATCCAGGCCGAGGCCGCACAGATCGAGGAGGAGCTCAAGAAGGAACTCGAAGCGCTGATCCAGGGCGAGGCCAGCGAAGCCGAGAGCAAATACCGCAGCGAAAACAAGAAGCCCTGCAGCCATCGCCTGTCGTCCCTCAGGTGCTTCCTCAACATACCAAACGGGCCGATAACGAACGGCCTCCTGGACATGCTCGACGACGTCACGGAATTCTTCAAAGGCGTCCACGACAAGGCCCAGCTCTTCAAGAAGGTCTTCAAAATGGTCCTCGGCTTCGACAGCGCCGAGGAATGCATCAGAAACAAGAGCGCCGCCGCCTGCGCGGAACTCGCCGTCAGCTTCTTCCCCGCCGGAAAGGCAGCCAAGCTCGCCCAACTCGCGAGGAAGGCCAGGGACGTCGAGGACGCTGCACGGGCAGCACGGATCAGGCGAATCGCGAACGACTGCCTGAAGCCGAACAGCTTCCCCGCCGGCACACGCGTCCTGATGGCGGACGGAACCACCCTCCCGATCGAGCGGATCCGCGTCGGCGACCAAGTCCGGGCAACCGACCCAGAGACAGGAGAAACCGGCGGACGCCGCATCGACGCGACCATCTACACCCCCGACGACCGGGAATTCACCGACCTCACCATCGCAGCATCGGACGGCACCGCCGGAACCCTGACAGCCACCGACCACCATCCCTTCTGGGTCGAGAACGACCGGAAGTGGGTCGACGCCGGCGAGCTCAACGGCGGCGACACCCTGCGCACCTCCGACGGGAAAACTGCAGACGTCACTGAGGCCAAGGACCGTACTGCCCTCGAAGCGGCCTACAACCTGACCGTCCAAGACCTCCACACGTACTATGTACTCGCCGGGGCCACGCCGATCTTGGTTCACAATTCCAATGGATGCGGAACAGGAACGGTTTGGGACGGCATCAAGGCGACGCAGCCTAATTACGCAGGAAGCGAGCTGCCGCGATCGTTTGAGCTGGCCGCTGGCGAAAATCGGGTGTGGGTGCATCCAAATGCGACAGAGCACATCGACGAATACCTCTCCGGAATGGCTCAGCGCGGTGCAACGAAGGCTCAAATCGATATGGCTACCCAGGCTAAGCTGTCCAGCCTGCAAGCCGCAGTGGCTGAGGCGGGAAAGGGTGGATTCCCCTTGGATAAAATGGTGAATATCGGAGGTTGGGAGTTGATGTTTGGCGCGCCGCGCGGCATTGGGCAGCTTCCTGTTCTATTCCATGCCATTCCTAAGGGATGATTGGGGAGGCTTGTGATTTCAGTACTTGGCTCGGTGGGCTGCGGAGGCGCAGTTGTCGAGAGTGATCCATGGATCCCCCTGAAGGTCACATGGGTTCCTCGGCCTGCAGGGAGGCCGCTGTACCTCCGGATTTCCGGAGCCAGTGGCGGCGAGGTCGAGATGAAGATCGACCCGCTTACCGGAATGCTCTTCCAGATGATCGTGATTGAGGCGCCTCCGCGAGCTGAAGAAAAGCGCAAGGAGCCCCTCGACGTCGAAGCGCAGGCGCAAGCGCCAGTAATCGACCGATCCCTCTGGGAGTGGCTGGATGGTTCAGATGGCTCGACGCCTGGCGAATCGGTCGTTTCGGTTATCGCAGATGTGAGCTTTATATGTGAGACGGGTCGAATTGGGCTGACACTTAGCAGTCAAGAGCCTGCTCGATATGTGCACTGCGAGAATGTGATTGTCGGAATTTCGGGCCAAGGTGAATTGGTGGAAGTTCTGGCAGTCGTCTAGCCTTATGGGCGTCTAGCGTTATGGCGCGGGACGGGGCTGAGATTGGATTTCCCTAATTGCGCACAGCAGCCCCACCGGTCGGATTCCGGTGGGGCTGCTGTGGCGTCTGAGGGCAGTAGTTGACGGCAACGTCAGCGGACGGATGCTGTACAAAACAGCGGTTCGTCGCCGTCGTCGGGGTCGACGATGGCCCCGGAGGGAGTGCTGAGGGTTCGGCCGAGGAGGTCGATGGCGTTGCGCTGGAGGCGGACGTGTACACCAACCTACATGGGCGTGGGCCGAACCACTGTGCGCGGAACCGCCTGACGGCACGGCAGCGGCTGCGCGCATGCCACCGTCCCCCGGTACAACGCGTCGGCCGCCCGGCTACCGGGCGGCGTCCGGTCAGGTCGAGACGCCCGCCAGGACGCGGTCGTACATGTCAGCGCACCCCTCGGTGATGGTCCGCGAGTCGTGCTGCTCGACGACGAAGGCGCGGGCGTTGCGGCCGCAGCGTTCGATCTCCGCGGGCTGGGTGAGTGCGGTCAGGAGGGTGGCGTGCAGTTCGTCGGCGTCGCCGGGGACGGTGAGCCGCCCGGTGGGCCTGGGGCCGCCGGGGCGCACGGTGGAGAGGGGGCCGCCGCTGGCGGAGGCGACGATCGGGGTCTCGGTGGCCATCGCTTCGAGGCAGACCAGCCCGAACGGTTCCCCATCCGCTGGGCGCGGACGTGGTCGTGTTCGGAGACGGTGCTGCGCCAAAAGGCGCTGCACGGCGAGGGCCCCTCCCGCCACTACCTGCCGCCCGGATACTTCGCCCACCCCGACCGGCACCTCGCCGCCATGCTCGCCGAGGCCCTGACCGGCGCCGGGGCACCGTGGCACCCGGGAGCGACCTGGACCACCGACGCCCTCTACCGCGAGCGTGCTGTCGAAGCCAGCCTGTACGCCCGCCACGGCGTCCTCACCGTGGAGATGGAAGCCGCTGGCCTGTTCGCTGTCGGCCGCCATCGCCACCTACTGGCCGCGGCCGCGTTCGCCGTCGCGAACTCCCTCGTCAACCGGACGTCCCGCACCGGCACCCCGGACATCGCGGTCGGCCTTCAGTCCGCAGGGAGGTGACGGTACCGGCCTGCGCTGCCCGCCCCCAAGTGGCTGTCACCGTCGGTCCGTTGCGCGCACTGTGCGGCGGCCCGCGCTCATGTAGGTGAAGCCGAGCGCGGCCATGTGTTGCGGGTCAAGGGACGTTGCGGCCGTCGGAGACCAACGGGCGCTCCATCACGTCCGCGGCCCGTTCCCAAGCGACCTCGCGCAGTTGGTCACGATGAACGCCGCGTCCGCGCCAGCCAAGGCCTCCAGGGGTTCGCGTAACGCGTGGTCGAGGACCAGGGTTCACGGTCGAGCTGGCGCATCAGCGGGTCCCAGCAGCGGACCGTCGCCCCCTCGGCTTGGAGCCGGGAAGCTGACCTTCGTGGCGAGCAGGGCGTTCGCGGCCAACTTGACCATCTCCGCGGACGCGACGTCCATCGCCGCGCGATCGGCCCCTCCACACCGTCGTGCAGCTGCGCGACCAGCTTCGCCCTCTCGGGGTCGTCCGCGCCGACCACCACCCGGTCCGGGACCAGGAAGGCCTGCACTGCCCGCCGCTCCGCGGTGACTCCGGGTGGCTGATCGGCCCGTCCACCGGGCCGGAGCCGCCGCCGAGCGGGCGCCACAGAGCGGCCGCGGGGCTGCCGTCAGGTCGTGGCGGTGCGCGGTTGCGGGATGCGGAACAGGACGTGGCGGGCTTTTCGGACCACTTCCTCCAGCAGGCCCTGGCGGGCGAGTTCGCGTAGTCCCTTGCGGACCTCTTTGCGGGAGGGGGCGTTGACGGCGGTACGGACGTCCTCGGCAGACCACAGGCGCCCGGGGGCCTGGCCCATGAGGGCGATGACCAGGGCGGTGTCTAGGGGCGCGGGAACGGCGGGGCGGGCCGGCTCGGGTACCGGGCGGGCCGCTGGGGCCGGCGCATCGGCGGTGGGCAGGGTGAGGGCGAGGTGAGGCGGGTTCGCGACGAGGTCGTTCCACAGGGCGGCCAGACGAGGCAGTTCGGCGGCCGTGTCCCGCAGCCGCTCGTACATCGCCGCCTGGGCGGCCGCTTCGCGGGCGCGGCGGTCGAACTCGGCGGCCAGGGCCTGGGCCGGGGTCTTCACCTCGCTCCAGGTCCGGGGAGTTTCCACCCCGGGCATGCTAGCGCCGGCGCGGGCGCGGGCCAAGCCCGCTGCCGCCGGTGTCGCCCGTGCGGGTGAAACCGGGTCAGAGGCCGTCACCAGCACAGGCCGTGGATGCCGTCGGGCAGCCAGCCCTGGAGGTAGCCGTCGAGGAAGGGGGCGAGCTCGCGCGGTCGGACGCCCGGCTCGTGCTGCAGGGCGGCGACGGGCCACCATCGCCATGGGCCCGGGCCGGGCCCGCTCGACGGCAGCCCGTGCCCGGCGGGTGCGATTACCAGGGCCAGGTGGGCGGGCAGGCCGCGCGCCGGCGCCGAGTGCGCGGTGCCGGCGACGGCGGCGAGGCGGGCCGGCAGGCCCCACCAGTGCCGGGCCGCCCGCAGCGCGACCAGGGGCACGCCGCGCGGGCGGCAGTGGAGGTGAGCGGCGGCGTCCACCGGCCGTGACAGTGGCTCAGCAGGACCCGTTCGGCGGGGCGGTCCAGCAGGACGACGGCGACGGCCCGGCGGGGGCGCGCGGTTCGCGGGGTGCGTATGGCCTCCACTGTGCGCGCATGCCATTGGAATGGCATGCCGGTGCGCCGCATCCGGGTGGTGCGCAGGCCGCATGCGGTGCGGGCGCATGAGCCCTGTGGGCTGCGGTCCGTCGCCGCAGTGCGGGTGCGGTCACTCGTCAGGGTGGAGATCCGTATCCGCACCATTGCGCACGGTGATGGCGGCTCTAGGGTTGCGGCTATGGACAGGATCACCCTGACATGGCGGGACGTGCTCGCGGACCCGGCGGCGGCGGCCGTGCTGCTCAAGCGGTACGAGGAGAAGGCCGAGGAGTACATCGCCGATTCCCGGACCCTGCGGCTGTGGCTGGAAAGCGTGCCGCCTCTGACCGGCCTGGACGACCCCGGCGTCACCGGCCCGGTACGGGACCGCACCGCCCGCGCCGCCCGGCCGGACGAGCGTCCGGCCCCGGATCCAGGCTCCGGCACGCAGGCCCCCGGCCCGGACCTCGGTGCCAGCGCCGCCCCGGGCGGCCGGGCCCGGGGCACGGGCGCCGGCCCGGTGCCGGCGCCCCGCGGCAATTGCAGCATCACGGACGGCACCGGGGATGCCGACGGCATCCACCGCGCGCCGGACGGCAGCACGTGGATCGTCCCGCCGCAACGCGGCCCCGCCGCCCAGGCCCCTCCCGGCCAGCAGGCCGTGGCGAACACTGGTCGGGCCACGCTCGCGGAGCGGGTCACCCGGGCGCTGGCGCGCGTCCCGCACAGGCGGAGCCTGACGGTGCGCCACCTCGCCCTGGAGATCGGGCACAAGAACGTGCGCAGTCTGCGGTCGGCCCTGGACAGGATGGCCGGCCAGGGCCTGCTGGTGAAGACCGAGCTCCACCCGCGGGCCGTGGTCTACCACCGCACCGCACCGGCTGTGCCCGCACACGACACCCAGGAGAAGTTCATGCCCTGAGCAGGGCGCGCGCACGCGCGACGAGACCGGGCCGCCGCCAACTCCGACATCGGCGACGGCCCGTGACGACCTCGGACACACAGCTGACATCCATGTCATCGGCCGTGCCCGCGCCCCTTTCGGGACCCGGGCACGGCCAGGCGCGGCCACCCGGTCGTTTCCCGCACCCTCCTGGAACTGGACATGACCGCCGGTCTGCAGCCCAAGCGCCTCGCCCCGGCCGGTTCGCAGCCGGAGCAGAACGCGCTGTTCTGACCCGCCGCTCACGCCGCCAGGCGCAGCGACCCGTCGGCGATCACGGCGAAGAGCTGCTTCACCTGAAGGCGCGAGTCCTCCGACAGGCCCTCCAGTTCGGCGGCCTGCGTCTCGGTGAACCATCGCACCTCGTGCACGCCGGTGGTCGGTCCGTCGTCGCCGACCGTGGCGACGTAGACGTGGTCGATGTGCCGGTGCGGCTCGCGGGTGTGGTTGTCGGCGCAGGCGTCCATCTCCACCACCCACCACGGCGCGGGCAGCGCGCTGTGCGGGAACCCCGCCGGCAGCGGGGTCGAGGGCCCGGCCAGCAGCTCGGCCCGCAGCCCCGTCTCCTCCTCGATCTCACGCAGCGCGGCCTCGGCCGCCGTCTCGTCCACCTCGACGTGCCCGCCGGCCGGCAGCCACAGCTCAAGGCGCGGCTGCCACACCAGAGCCGTCCTGCACTCGCCGTCCCCTCCGACCCGGAACACGAACGCGCTCGCCGTCACTTCCTTGATCACTTCAACTCCCGACACTCGGCCCGTCGAAGCCGCCCAGGGGCCCACCGGTCCGGCGGCAGGCGCCGAGCCTTTCACACCCCGCACCACCCCGATGACCAAACGTCACCGATCCGGCCACCGCGCCGCCCGCCCCCGGCAAGGGAGTACCTGTGGAGCCCCTCTGGAACGGCCAGCTCACCTGCGACTACGAGCACACCAGGCCCGGCAGCACCCCGCTGGAGCTCGACCTGTACACCACCTCCCTCATCCGCTGGCCCGCCGTCTTCATGGACGACCCCCGCCCGTACGGGCGACTGCGCCGGTCAGGGATCGTCGACATCCCCGAGGACGAGCACCTCGCCCTGACCGACCGCTGGCACGCCCTGCTCGCCGACCCCGCCTACACCACCTCGATGGTCACCGCCGCCGAGCAGCGCCATCAGCTCGCCGACACCACCCTGGCCGCCCTGGAGCACCAACTCGACATCGGCGGCGCGGCCGACCGGCAGCTGGCCCAGGCCACCGCGGCATTCCTCGGCGTGATGAGCGCCCACATCGTCAACTGGCTGCTGCCCGACGACGACTGGCAGCAGTTGCTCGCCGGCCTGCTCGGCGCTGACGCCGACGGCCGGGCCTGCCGCCTGGCGCTGAACACCCCCAATGCCGGGCACCTGCTGGACGCCCACCTGGTGCTCCTGGACGGCACCGCGGCCCTCGCCCAGGGCGCCGACCTCGCCACCGCGGCCGGTGCCCTCGCCTCCCGCGCCGGAACCCTGTACGGGGACGGCTCCCCGGCCGCCACGGCGATGCCGCTGGAGGACCTCGACCGCGCCGCCGGGCTGCTCACCGCAACCGCCGCCACCGACACCACCGGCCAGCGCGAACTCATCGGCACCTCCCGCCGCCGAGCGGTCCAGCTGCGCGACGCCTGGACGCTGGCAGCCCAGCTCGCTGCCGCCGGCGACCCGGCCGCCACCGCGCGGGTCCAAGCGCTGACCATGGTGTGCCGGTGGGCGGCCGGCAGCGAGGAGAGCCGCAAGGTCCAGCGGCACCGCTTCCTCGCCGCCGCCCGCCACTGGTGCGAACTTCGCGGCGCCGACCCCGCCACCGTCACCACCGCCGACCTGCGTCCGGCAGCCGCCCGATGACCACCACCCTGCCCTGCCTCGACGACGCCCTGGCCGTTGAGAGTGCCGGTGCGAAGGCCACCGCCCTCGCGCGCCTCACCGCCGCCGGCCTGCCCGTCCCCGACGGGGTCGTCGTCCCCGTCGGCCATTCCGACGAGCAGCTGCCGGCCGCCGTCGCCGAGATCCTCGCCCGCTGCCCGGCCCCGTACGGGCTGATCGCCCGCTCCTCCTCCACCGCCGAGGACGGACCGGACGCCTCCTTCGCCGGCCTCTTCACCTCCCGTATCACCCCGGCCGACCCCGCCGCGCTGCTAGACAGCGTCCGCACCGTCCGCGCCTCCGCCCACCACCCGGCCATCACCGCGTACGGCCAGGCCCTGGGCGTTACCGGCCTGCCGCACATGGCCGTGCTCGTGCAGGCGGCCCTGCGCCCGGCCTGCTCCGGCGTCCTGGCCGCCGAAGTCACCGGCACCCGGTGCACCCGCTGGCGGATCGAGGCCGTCTACGGCCTGGCCGAGCCGCTCGTCTCCGGCCACGTGACCGGCGAGATCCACACCGGCAGCCCCGGCCACGATGCCATGACCCGGCCTGCCATCCAGAAGACCATCCAACTACCCGCCACAGCCACGGAGTCGGCGATGCCGCCCGGTGAGTGGGTGAACCTCGGCACGGGCACCAGGACCCGGGCCAAGATCCAGAAATCCGGTGCGGGCGTACTGCACCTGCACACCCCTGCCGCCCTGGCGGACCGGCCCGTGCTCACCGCCGAAGCACGCGACCAGCTCCTCGCCGCCTCCGCCCGAGCCGCTGCGGCCCTCGGCCTCGAACGCATCGACGTCGAGTGGGTGATCGACGCCGACGGCAGGCTTCACCTCGTGCAGGCCCGCCCCCTCACCGCGCCCCTCACCGACCACACCACGGCCCGGACGACGGCCGACGACGACCGGGTACTGCGCGGGATCGCGGCCGCACCCGGCACCGGCACCGGCACTGCCGTCCACGCCTTCGGCGATGCCGGCATCACCGGCCACGTACTGGTCTGTGACGCACTCGGCCCCGAGGCCGTCCCGGCGCTGCTCACGGGACCTGCCGCCGTCGTGGCGACCACCGGCGGCGAACTCTCCCACACCGCGATCATCACCCGCGAGCTCGGCATCCCCTGCGTCACCAACCTCGCCGACGCCCGCACGGCCATTGCCACCGGCACTGTCGTCGAGGTCGACGGAGGCGCCGGCACCGTCC
This sequence comes from Kitasatospora sp. NPDC001603, assembly GCF_040298365.1. NCBI lineage: Bacteria > Bacillati > Actinomycetota > Actinomycetes > Kitasatosporales > Streptomycetaceae > Kitasatospora > Kitasatospora sp. NPDC001603. The sequence goes on along the minus strand of NZ_JBEPAA010000138.1, from coordinate 2,070 downwards.
GGGTGGCCCCGGCCGTCCCCGCTCAGCGCACCGGCTCCCAGGCCCGGCCGCTCACTGCCGCCGCGGTGCTCGTCCGCGCCCTGGAGCACCCGGCGCCTGCTGACGGCCGCGCCGCCACCCTCCTCTGGCACGACGAGCACACCCCCGCTCTCGACCTGGCCGGGTACGGCGGCTGCGGCCTGCACCCAGTCGGCCTGCTGGTGCCCGGCGACGTCTCCGCGCCGGCCACCGTCCCGCCCGGGTGCAGCCCGATCCGACTACCGGGACTGGGCGTGCTGCTGTGGCCCCAGGACGCCCCGCCCCCGCCCACCGAGTTCGCTGTCCTGGGGCCCGGCGGACAGGTCCTACACCGCAGGACGGTGCCCCGGTGACCCCCGTTGAGCTCCTCGGCGACGCGGTGGCGCTGGTCGTGGACTGGGACGGCACCGTCGCTGACAACACCGCCGCCCGCCACGGCGCCCTTCGGGCCGCACTGGCACCGCACGGCGTCGCCGTCCCCGCCGACCGCTACCGGGCGCTGGCCGGCCTGCCCGTGCGCGAGGTGATCGCCCAGCTCGCCGCCGACGCCGCACTTCCTGCTCCACCTGTCGAGGAGGTGGTGGCGCGCAGCCGAACCGCGCTGCTCGCCGGACCGGCTCCCGACCCGATCCCCTGCACTCTCGCCCTCCTCCACACCGCTCACCGGCTCGGCCTTCCGCTGGCCGTCGCCTCCAGCGCCAGCGCCGCCCTCGTCCACCACGGCATCCACCAGCTCGGGCTGCAGGCACTGCTGCCGGTTTCCGTCACCCTCGATGACGTGCCCCAGGGCAAGCCTGCGCCGGACGCCTACCTGGAAGCCGCCCGACGCCTCGGTGCCGCACCCACCCGGTGCCTGGCCCTCGACGACGCCGCCGACGGCATCGCCGCAGCTCTGGCCGCCGGCATGCGCACCCTCACCATCCGCGACGGCCGGCTCGTCCCGGCCGGCACCCCCAGCCCCTCTGGAGCTCACCGTGCCGCGCAATCCTGACGACCAGTTGATCGGGCCGCAGTCCGTACTCGCCGTCTTCGCCCACCCCGACGACGCCGAGCTGTGGGCCGGCGGCACCCTCGCCCTCCACGCCCAGCACGCGCCCGTCCACATCGCAGTCCCCCTTCACGACCCGGTCCGCGACGCTGAGGCCAAGGCCGGAGCGGCCGTCCTCGGCGCCACACTCCACCAGGTCGCCGAGCTCACCCCGTCCGCGATCCAGGCCCTGCTTGTGCAGGTGAAGCCGCACGTCGTCATCACCCACCCCGTCCTCGACACCCACGCCGAGCACCGGCACACCGCCGAGGCCGTCCTCGAAGCCCTGCCCGAAGCGAAGATCGAAACCGGCCGGCCGCGCCGCGTCTACACCTGCGACACCTACAACTCCCTCACCCTCACCGGGCCGCTCACCCCCACGCGGATGGTCGACGTCACCAGCACCTTCGACACAAAGATGAAGGCCCTGCGCTGCCACGAATCCCAGCCCATCGACAAACACTTCGGCCCCATGGCCAAAGACCTCGCACGCCTGTGGGGGCGGCGCAGCGGCGCCGACTTCGCCGAGGCGTTCACGGCCCTGCCCGTCCTCGGCCGCCTGCCCGGAGTGGCCCACCTATGACCCACGCTGACGACGCGCGGGGCCAGCTCTCCTTCGCCTGACCCGCCCGGGCCGGGCGGCACCTCCGCCCGGGCCCGCCCGGGGCCGCCGCCTCACCCCGGCGGCCGGGCCGACCGCGTCGCCATCGAGGACCTGGCCGCCACCGAGTAAGTGCATCCACCACCGACCCGGACGCCCCAAAGCGCTGGTGATCGGGGTCGGTCCGGCAGGGCTGATCGCCGCGGACCGCCTGTCCGCCGCCAGGCCCCGCTCGCCGACGCCGGACGCCTGTACGAGCAGTGCGCCTGCCCGGTTGACCTGCAGTGGGTTCACGCGTGCTGGGAGGCCCGCTGGCCGAGCTTCGGGACGGGGGGAGGCCGAGAGCCTCGGCCTGACGGGAAGTGATCTGGCCGATGATCCGGATGAAGGCCACCATCCTGACCAGCGCCAGAGCGCACTCGGC
>NZ_JBEPAA010000137.1:0-11866 GCF_040298365.1 Kitasatospora sp. NPDC001603 | reverse complement strand
TCGGGGGGGCGGGGGGCCCCCGGCGCCCGCGCGGGGGCGCGCGCCCCCCCCCCGGGCGCCCCCGGGGTGGGAGGGGTCCGGCCGTTCGGCGTTCCGGGCCGAGCGAGCCCAAGGCCGTTCAGTGCTTGAAGGCGTCCTTGACCTTCTCACCTGCCTGCTTCACGTCACCCTTGACCTGGTCGGCCTTGCCTTCGGCCTCCAGACGCTCGTTGCCGGTCACCTTGCCGACGCCTTCCTTGACCACGCCCTTCGCCTTCTCGGCGGTGTTCTCGACCTTGTCACTGGCACTCATGCGGACCTCCGGTTCGTCGAAGCTGTCGGCACAACGCCTGCCCCCGCCCGCCCGGAGGATTCCCCCGAATATTCGCCGCGGGCCGGGGCAGCCGGACCGCCGACACCGACTGTGGAGGTCGAAATGGTTCCCCTTCTTCTTGTTCTGCTGCTGGCCCTGCTCCTCTTCGGCGCGGGCTTCGCACTCAAGGCCCTGTGGTGGGTGGCGGTCGTGGTGCTCGTGGTGTGGCTGCTCGGCTTCGTGGCCCGCAGCACCGGCGCATCCGGCAGCCGCGCCCGCTGGTACCGGTGGTAAGCGCGGGCGATATCGCCCGGACGAACACGGCAGCAGGGTGGGGAACGCACACGACGCGTTCCCCACCCCCGCCACACCCACCGGCTGCCGACCGCACGATCGCCACACGCTTCGACAAACCCGCCGACCGCTACCGCGCCGGAGTCGTCCTGGCATCACTGATCCTCTGGCTCCGCGAACCGACCAGATGATCATTTGTCAGACAGGCCTTGGCGGAGAACCGCACGGCCTGCTCGTCCACATCGTCACAGCGCGAACGCGCGCGGGCGGGCCGGCGGTCGGCGGGCCGGCAGCCGCCGGGCCCCGCAGCGTCCTCGCTCATCGGTCGTGCGGGTGAGCCCGCGGCCCCGTACGTGTCGCGTGTCTCCTGCGCCGTTTCCGGTACGTGCCTGTTTTTGAAGGTCGCTTTTGATCAAGGAACTGCTCCGGACCGGCGTTGCCCGCCAGAATGATCGATATGACGATCCGCGGAGTGCTGTTCGATGTCGATGGAACCCTGTACGACTACGAGAAGGCCGAGGAGGCCGGTCTCCACGAACACCTGGTGGCTAAAGGGCTCTCCGTCCGGTTCGAGTCGCCGGCGGAGGCGCTGCGTGTGTGGCGGGAAGTCAGGGAGGAGGAGTACCCGCGTTTCCTGAACGGCGAGTTGACGTTCGCCGCCCAGAAGGCCGCACGCATACGGCGATTTCTCGCCCATGCCGGGGTGGTCGGCGCACTTGAGTGGACGGACGAGGCGGCTACGGCGTGGTTCGCGAGCTACGCGGTACAGAGGGACGCGATCCGGCGGGCGTTCGACGATGCTCAGCCGGTGCTGGGCGCGTTGGCGGGTCGATTCCGGCTCGGTGTCGTGTCGAACTCGGTGACCGCGCACCAGCGCGCGAAGCTGGATGCGATCGGGCTGCTCGGCTACTTCACGGAGCCGTTGATCTGCTCCCAGGAACACGGTTCCGCCAAGCCGGGGGCGAGCATCTTCCTGGCGGGCTGCGAGGCCCTGGGGTTGACGCCCGCCGAGGCGGCGTACGTGGGTGATGACTACGAGAAGGACGCGGTCGGGGCGCGGGACGCAGGGTTGCAGGCCGTCTGGCTGGACCGCTCTGCTTCCGGAGGTTCCGGTGCCGTGGACGCCGGTATCCGGGTGATCGCCTCGTTGACGGAGCTGATGAGTTTGTGATCAGTACCCGGCCCGGATCTGCTCCGCCCGTCTGAACAGGGAAAAAGGACACTGCCGGGGTAGATATGGAGCGTGAGCAAGACCGAAGAGCACGACGAGGCCCTGCCGGAGCAGGCGGCGGAGCGTGCGAAGGAGGAGACCCGGGCTTCCCAGGCCGACGCCGCGAAGGCGTCCGACGTCCGGGCGGCAACGGGCCGGAACGGCACGCAGGCCCGCTGGCGAGCAGGGCGGCCGCGGGCAGGGCGGCGGCGGGCCGGACGGCGAACGACGAGCGGCGAACGACGAGCGGCGGCGTGGCGGGATCCGCTGCACGATCCCGGAAAAGTCCGACCAGGCCCGCAACCGCAAGAAGCTGGGCGCCCACGGCGGCCGTCCGCCCACGTTCGACAAGACCGACTACCGCACGCGCCACGCGGTCGGTGCGGGATCAACCGCCTCGAGCGCCACCGGGCAGTTGCCACGAGGTAGGACAAGCTCGACGTCCGCTACGAGGCCACCGTCGCCCTCGCCGTCATCGACGAGTTGCTCTGAGCACGTTGTTACGGAAAGACGGGATTCCCGTCATCGCCGATCCACGGCTCCCGTCCCGGCCGCCGGCCGACAGCCTGCCAGACAGCATGTGCCGCAGCGAAGTTCACATCACCAGGGTCAGTATCTACCGGCGAAGTGAGGATTTCGACGACGGATACGCGTACCCCACGGGCCCCTTCAGGCAACTGCGGGTACCGGTGGGCTGTACCGAGCTGCAGGCCTGAAGTCCCCACCCCACCTTGATGCCCCGCCCCGGCGACCTCGGACGGGGCATCAAGGTGTCCGGGGCGGCCGTCACCAATGCTTTGAGCTGGACTTTCTGCCTGGCTTCCAAGGTTTTCGCGGCCAGCCGCAGGGGGCGTCTCCAAGATGTCCGGGACGTTCGCCAAGGTTTTCGGCGGAGCCTTCCAAGGTGGTGCGGCCGGGTGACGGGGCGACCATCAAGGAGGCGGACCGGGGCCCCGAGGGCGGGCATCAGGGTGAGCAGCGTGCGGAGGCTCTCCTGGTCGCAGCGCTCAGGTGGCGATGGCTGCCAGGAGGGACTGCAGGCGGCGCAGCACGTCCTCGGCCTCGTCGTACTGGGCCGCGGTGGCCTCGACCGCGCCGAAGGCGAAGCCGTGCTCGGCGGCCACCTTGCGCCACTGGAGGACCGGGGACAGTGCGGTGCTGGCGGCGGCCAGCAGCCAGGCCAGCGGGCCGTGGATGCGGGCCGTGGCGATGGCGGGGGCGGCGAGCGCCTCCCGCAGGTCCTCCAGCCGCCCCACCGGCTCCTGCGCCCGCTGCACCTCGGCGGGGCCCACGGCGGCGGCCAGGGCGGCCGCGGCCTGCGCGGCCAGGGCGCGATCGGCGTCGGTCGGCTCCCACGTCTTGTCACGCTGCTGCCGCTCGGCTTCCTCGGCCAGGCTCTCGATGATCGTCCGCATGTCCACGGGCCAAAAACCGTAGCGGCCGAGGCAGCCTCATGGTCATCCGACCGGGGCGGCCGCCCTCCAGGCTTTCGGAGCCGGTGGCAAGGGCGTCTGGCTTCCGAGGTGACCATCAAGGTGCACGCCTGGGTGACGGGGTGACCATCAAGGTGAGCTCCGGCGCGATCAGCGCCACTGGTACGACGTGCCCGTCATCGGCGCCAGTAGCACCACCGAACCGGCGGCGGGCTCGTTGGCCCGGTGAAGGACGGGGCCGACGGCCGGGTGGAGGTGGAGGCCGGCCGCCGCGGCGAGCGGGATCCACTCCACCGGTGCCCGGCCCGGGTCGTCCAGCTCCGCGGCCGCGACCGTGCGGTGGAGCCGGTCGGGCAGATGGGCGGTGAAGACCAGGTGCCGGGAAGAGTGTGCTCACCCCGGGCCGCTCCATCTCCTGCTCCTGGACGAAGCGGAGCACCGGCGGTACGGGGAGCACGTCCACATCGAGGCCGAGTTCCACCAGGAGCTCCCGGCGCAGCGCGGCGAGCGGGTCTTCGCCGTTCTCGACCAGGCCGCCGGGCAGAGTGTGCTGGACTCCGTGGGGGCGTTGGCGGCGGATCAGGGCCAGGCGGCCGTCGTGAAGCAGGACGGCACACACCCGCACAGGTACCGGCATCGAGGCTGTCACCGCAAGGTCTGGTCGGGGATGTGGTCAGCGTCGGCGGGCAGTTCGGGCAGCGGCCAGGCCGGGTCCGGAGTCCAGGCGGGCCAACCGGCGGCGAACGGTCCGGTCCGGTTGTCGAGCATGGCGATCGCCCGACCTTTGGCCCGCTCGACCTGGTGGTGGAGGTAGTCGTCGATCACCCCGAGGCCGCGCAGCTGCGCGTACTCCTGGCGGTCTTTCCAGTGGTGGCCGGACAGGTCGGGGGTGACGACCAGGTCCAGGCACAAGTCGAGGGTGTCGATGCCGCCGGGGCGGCGCTGGTAGGGCTTCTCGAAGTTGACGTACCAGCGCAGCGGGTCGCCGGTGGCGGCGTCCTGGAAGCAGTGGACGGAGAACCACTCGCCGTTCAGGAAGTGGCTCAGCAGGGTGGTTCCGGTCCACTGGTAGCGGTCCAGGGTCCAGGTGCCGGCCGCCAGCTCCGCCAGGCCGTGCTCGCGCAGGGCCTGGTCGCCGGTGCGGGTCGAGGTGATCCAGGACGTCGGGGCGAGGCTCTCGATCCCCGGCCAGTACGCCAGGGTCAGCACGTCGCCGGTGTCGGCGACCACCCGCTGCGGCATCGCGGTCCACACCCGCCCGGCGTGGACGTCACGGCGCACCACCGTGGTGCCGGGCAGGAAGAACAGGTTGGTGTCGGTCACCGCTGGAGCCTTCCCAGCGGCAGTGCCGGGAAGTCCGCTCGAAGGCGTGACAGCGCGTCAGGGCTGCGCCGGTCCGGCCCCTGCTGGCGGGGTCAGCCCCTGGTTCCCTGGCCGAGCGCGGCCTGGGCGCCCTCCAGGACACGGACCCCGATCGTGGCGCCTGCCGCCTCGCGCACCGTGGGCACCCGGCCACCAGCGATCATCAGATGTGCGACGAGCGTGTCCTCCGCCAGCGCCCGCCCCGCCCGGAAGGCTCCGCGGTCGAGCGCGAGGAGCACCGAACGCTGCTCGGCGCCGAGCCCAGGCAGCGCCGGGCAGGCTCGCACCGCGAGCCGCGCACGAGAGCGCAGCAGCTCCAGCAATCCCCCCCGGGCCGTCCACGGGCACCAGATCCAGGTCGGCCCCGACCAGCTCCGCCTCGTCCGCGCAGCCGGCGACGACCGCCGCGAGGAGCAGCACCAACCGGCCGTGCCGTTCGCCGCCGGGCAGCCCCTGCCCCAACGCCATCCGCTCGGCACCCGAGTCGGGCCCGGCTTCGGCGAACGCGGTCACCATGGAGTCCACAGCGCCTGGTCGTCGCCGTGCGGCGGGGCGGTGGAGTCGTCGGGGCCGCCAGTGGGGTGATATTGGTCGTCCATGATCTCGACCGCGTCCGGCCGGACCGGGGAGCCCGGGCGGGCGGCGAACTGGAGCGCACCGGCCCAGCGCGCTGATCCCGGCCCGGCGGGCCGTGAGGATCTAGGGTCGGTGCCGGATCCCTGACAGCAGGTCACCCGAGAGGCGGCGCGAGATGCCGGCAGAGCCCACCCGAGAACACGACGTCCTGGTGGTCGGAGCGGGGGTGTCCGGCCTCGCCTGCGCTCTCGACCTGCGCGAGGCCGGCCTGGACGTGCTGCTGGTGGAGCAGGCCGAGGCGGTCGGGGGGCGGGTGCGCACCGACCGGCGCGCCGGCTTCCTGCTGGACCACGGCTTCCAGGTGTTCAACACCTCGTACCCGCAGGTGAAGCGGCGGCTGCGACTGGCGGAGCTGCGGCTGCGCCCGTTCACCCCGGGTGTGCTGGTGCAGACCCCGCGCGGCCGGCTCAGGTTCACCGATCCCACCCGGCGCCCCCGGGCCGCCGCGGACCTGCTGCCCGGCCGGCTCGGGTCCGCCCGGGACATCGCCGCGCTCGGCCTGCTCGGCGCCCGGGACGCCCTGCTGCCGCCCGCCCTGCTCCGCCGGAGCCGGGACACCTCCACCCGTTCGGCGCTCGCCGCGTCGGGGATCTCGCCCGCGTTGGTGGAGGACTTCCTCCGGCCGTTCCTGTCCGGCGTCTTCCTGGAGGAGGAGCTGGAGACCTCCGCGCGCTACTTCCACCTGGTCTGGCGCAGCATGCTGCGTGGCACCCTCTGCCTGCCGAACGCCGGCATCGGCGCGGTGCCCGCGCAGCTCGCGGCGGGCCTGCCGGCCGGGGTGCTGCGGCTCGGCACGCCGGTGCGGGAGCTGACGGCGGCCGGGGCGGCGCTCGCCGACGGGACCGAACTCCCGGCCCGGGCCGTGGTGGTGGCCACCGGCCCGGGCGCGGCCGCGGCGCTGCTGCCGGGGCTGGCGGTGCCGGCCACCCGTACGGTGACCACCCTGTACCACGCGGCGCCGGTGCCCCCGCTGGCCGAGCCGACCCTGCTGGTGGACTCCGCGCGGCGCGTGCTGAACACGGTGGTGCTCAGCGAGGTCGCGCCGGGGTACGCGACGGACGGCCGGGCACTGGTCTCCACCTCGGTGCTGGGGGCGGCGGACCACCGGGAGGCCGAGGTGCGGTCCACGCTGGCCGGGCTGTACGGGACGGACACCTCCGGCTGGGAGCACCTCGCCTCGTACACCGTGAGGGAGGCGCTGCCGGCGATGCCGGCGCCGTGGCCACTGATCCGCCCGAGCCGGTTCGGCGCGGGGCGCTACGTGTGCGGGGACCACCGGGCGACCGGCTCGCTGCAGGGGGCGATGGCCTCCGGGACGAGGGCGGCGCGTGAGGTCCTCCAGGACCTGGGCCGCTGAGACTGTCGACCCGTGTGACAGACGGCCAGGCGGTCTCCGATACGCCCTCACGTCAGAGACGCACGGCACACCGTCAAGGGTCCGCCTCCTTGCGGGTGGGGACGTAGACCTTGCGCAGCGCCCGGATGGCCTTGTCCAGTTCCTCGGCCGGCGACATGAACAGGTCGCTGTCCAGACGGCCTTGTCCAGTTCCTCGGCCGGCGGCATGAACAGGTCGCTGTCCAGAACTTCCAGGCCCGCCATCCGCCTGTACGACGTACCGGACGCGTCCAGCGGCCGCTCGAATCCTCCCGTGTTCCACCGTCCGGCACCACGGACCGCCGGGTGCGGGCACGCGGCGCCCCAATTGCGTCCCGGCCCGGCCGGCCTGTTCAGGTCCCACCCGGACGGGCGCCCGGCAACGGGGCGGCGGGCGTCAAGCACCCCGGAGGAGACACGTCCGCCAGCACCCGGCAACACCCGGGCTGCGGGCCGGGGACCACCACTGCGCGCAGGTACTGCTTGCCGGGGAGTGCTGGCACGGGCGTTCGGCAGCTCTGGGCCGCCCGCCCGGGACCGGGACCCGCGGCGGTGGCAGTAGACCTCTGCCGCCGCGGCGGTACCGGCCCGGATTTTCAACGACCGGGGGCAGCCCGTGGCGTCGGGCGACCGATCGCGGAGGCCGGGCCGCGCCGCACAACAGCCGAGGGGCAATCATCCCGGGGCGCGTTCGCAGACGACGGGCGACGTCCACAGCGCACCGTGTCGCCCCCGACCGAACCACCAGCGCCGTCATCCACACCGCAGGACGGGAACAGGAAATTCTTCGGCACGGCCAGGGTGATGAAAAGCCATTATGCGGCTCCGTGGCCGCAAGATTTCCTGTTCCCTCTCGGAAGGCAGGCATCCTCCGGCCCAGGCAGGCCAGGAGGCCCGCCCACAGGTGACTGCTCGACGGTGACGGTATGCCGCAGGAGCGTCCGTTCCTCTCCCCGCTCGTTCCCGATGCCGTGCCCGGAGCCGAGGAGTTCGCGAGGACGCGGCAGGTCCTCGGGTGACCCACCGTAGCGTGCGCCGGCCACCACATCACGGCGCGGCGCCCCGCGCATGGGACGAGACACCTCGCCAGTGACATCCGCCGCTCCACGCCCCGCCCCGTCCACGACCGCGGCGGCGCTCCCGGCCAGGCATCACACACCCGGCCCTCCCATGCGCTCGCCGGCAGGCGTCGGCACAGGGGTTGCTGACGGATCCGATGGACGCCGCGATGCCGCCGGCGTCGAGGTGCTCAGCCAGGCGGAGTGACGTGTACTGACTTCCTGCACCGCTGTGGGGTACCAACTCGTTTGGCAGGGGCGGCGTCCGTCACGGTCGCGCTGCCGCAAGGCCGTCTCCAGGGCATCGGGCACGAGGCGGGTCTCCTTTGTGGTCGCGGCGGACCAGCCGACGATGCGGCGGTAGAACGTGTTCACGACGAACGCGAGGTAGACCACGCCGGCGAACGTGGCCACGTGGTGAAATCCATGACGCAGCACCGGTTCGGCGCGGAGGCGACGAAGTCCCGGTCGACCAGATCGGGTGCCCGCGCCACCGGTCGGAGACCGTGGTGACGACGCGCTTGCCGCGGACGGCTCCGCTGATGCCCAGGTCGCGCATCAGCCGCTCGACGGTGCACCGGGCCACCACGACCCAGGTGGTTCAGCTCGCGCCAGATCTTGCGGGCGCCGCAGACCCGGAAGTTGTCCTCGTAGGTCTTACCGATCAGTTCTCTCAGTTCTGTGTCACGGAGCGAACGGGCAGACACCGAACGGTTGTTGAACGCGTAGCAGGTCGATGGGGCGATGCCGCAGCCGTGCTCGGAGAGCACGCGGCAGATCGGCTCGACACCGCCGAAGCGAAGAAGGTGAAGGGCCGCAAGCGGTTCATCGTCACCGACACCCTCGGCCTGCTCCTGGCCGTCCACGTCGTCGCGGCGAGCGTTCAGGACCGCGACGGCGCGAAGCGGCCGTTGCTGTGGACCAGGCTCGACCACCCCGGCGTCAAGAAGGTCTGGGCCGACCAGGGCTTCGCCAGCCGCCTGGTCGAGTGGGCCGCCCAGATCCTGGAGCGGAACCTGCTGCCGTCCGGCTGGACCGCCTCGGGCTCGGACGGCTACGCCGAGCTCACCCGCCACCGGCACAGCCGTCCGCCGAGGCGTTGGCGCGGGCAGCGCGGGAGGGTGCAGGGTGTCACCATGTCCGAACGCCGCGACCGCCGTCGCCTCCACGCCCGCGCCCGAGCTCTCGGCGTGCCCATCGAGCAGGCCGCCCGCCGGACCTCTTCCCGCCAGCCCGGGCCGGCGGTCGCGCAACCCCTGTGGCCGCGGACCGCCATGCCGGACCGAGAAGAGGCGCCCGCGATCGTCCGGGCGGCTCCCGCGCGGGTGACATGCTGCACGGTCTCACGCGACCGGCAGGTCACGGACGGCGGGACCGTGGTCGTGATGACCCGCCACACACCCGACTGCCCGATCTGGTCCGCCCGTTAAGGCGGCGGACAACCAGCGAGCAGCGCAGCGCCGGACGACGTTCCCATGCCCATCCGGATCGCACTGGACAGCCGGAATGATCAACACATAGCCTCCCGACGATCATCACGTCGAGAGGACCATTCGTGGCACACGTCCAGCCGGCCGATCCCCGGGAACCGGCCGGCAACCTCAAGGCGCTCGCCGTCCTGACGAATGCCGGTCTCGTCCTGCTCAGTACGGCCTTCCTCTACTCGCCCTCGAACACCGTGATGGGTCTCCTCGTCCTGGTCACGCTCCTCGCCCTGGCGGCCGAAGCCATTGTGCGCAGCGTGTGGATCCGGCGGTGCTGGAGCAATGCGGAGGTGCTTGCTCCGGGCAGCCAGCGCTGTGGGCGCGGGTGGGCGGTGGGTGTCTGGTTCGTTCCGCTGGTTCAGCTCTGGCTGCCGCGGCGGGTCACTGTGGATCTCCGGCGTGCGAGCGGTCTGCCAGACAGCGGGGTTGTGAACCTGTGGTGGGGCGTCAGCATCGCCGTCTACGTCAGCTACGTGATGGCGGCCTTCCGGGACCTGCATCTGGTCGCCGTCCTGGCCGAGTGCGCTCTGGCGCTGGTCAGGATGGTGGCCTTCATCCGGATCATCGGCCAGATCACTTCCCGTCAGGCCGAGGCTCTCGGCCTCCCCCCTGTCACGAAGCTCGGCCAGCGGGCCTCCCAGCACGCGTGAGCCCGACCGCCTCGGCAGTCGTAAGCCGACCGCCCGGTCGGGGTCCGGCTACGGGGTGCGGTAGCCCCGCGCCGGATCGCGGGCCTCGTCGTGGTCGAACGGGGAGAACCACTTCAGCGGTGCCAGGCTCACCAGCCCCAGAGCCTGTTTGACCTCGCTCTGCGGGTCCTCGGCGCCATCCAGGCTGGCGTCGAAGAGCATCAGCACATCATGATCTTGAAGAAGCATGTCGGATGCGCCGTCCAGGTCCATGTCGAACCGGTGGAACGGAAGGCCCGCGATGCGCTCGGCCACCAGCTTGGGGCGGTCCTGCAGCAGTTCCTCGGCCCGACGGATCGCCAGGTGCAGTGCCATCTCCTCGCCGGTGCAGCGCGGCAGCGGGGCACGGCCGGCGGCGATGTCCGAGGCGAGATCGTCGAAGGACCGGGCCATCTCCCTGCGCCAGGAGCCGCCCAGACGCCGCGTGATGCGGGGCAGATCGGCGAACAGCCCGGCCGCCTGCCCGGAGAGCGCCTCGTCACCCAGCGCCGCGGCCTCCTCCCATGCCCGCCGGGACAGGTCATCCAGTGCCAGAGCCAGAAGCGCGGCGGTGCGCGGGCTCAACATCCAGCCCTCGCCGTCCTCGTCGCCGTACTCGTCCTCGTCCTCGTCGTCCAGACCGGCCGGGCCGTCGTGGGACCTGCTCTGCAGCCTCGCACGGACCGCACGGACCGCCTCCTCGGGGCGCGCGAGGCTGGTGTCGATCAGGAGCAGGTCCTCGCCGAACTCATCGGCGGCGAGGAGTACGGCGGCCTGGTGGAGCAGGGCCGCGCCCGCCACCATCGAGAGCGCGCCAGTGGGCAGGACCACCGCGTAGTAGTTGTCGGTGAAACGCTCGACCAGGGCGGCGAGCAGCCCGGCGACGATCAGGGGGTCCTGCCACGGCGACTGCAGGTCGAGGTGGTCGACTACCAGGAGGCTGCTCGGCATCTCGACCTCCTGCTGGAAATCCGCGCCGAACGAGCCATCGGGGTCGAAGACCTGGGCTGCGAGGTGCGCGAGGAAGTGCCCCTCGTCGCTCATACGGTCGAACAGGTTGCCGCTCTTCCAGTACAGGCAGCGGCTGAGCCGCATCGTCCCGATGACCGTCCCCTCGGAACGGACCTGGACCGTCCATGTATGGAAGCCGTCACCGGAACGGTAAGAGCAGCCGGTGCTCGTGACGGAGCTCCAGCGACAGCAGGGACGGGTCCGCGGTGACGGAGGTCTGCTGCGACAAGGTCGTGCTCCTGGTGGTGTCGGCGGTCGTGACGGGGCCAGCTTAGAGTTCAGGCCCGGCCCCGTGAGCCCGTTCCCGTGAATGCCCGGCCAGCGCACCGCAGCTCCCGCAGGGCGCTCGGAGCGTGCCCCGGCCGGCGAAGTAATCGCCCGCCTCCGTCGAGGAGGGATGCGGCACGTACGGCTCGCGGCCCCCGACTGCGGAAATCCGGCCCATTGGGCCATGTTCTCGTATAGCTGCCGCCACCCGACAAGTACCAGAGAGTGGCTGTCCGTCACTTCTGGTGATGGTGCTGGGTGAGGATGGCGAAGTCGGCGTTGGCCTGGGCGACGGCTTCGGGGTACGCCTGGGCCTTTCCGTGCTCGGCCAGCGTTCGGTAGATGCTGGCCAGACCGGGGTTCTGGCCCTTGCGTTTGCCGGTGGGGATGATCAGGTCGGGGCGGATCTGCTCGACGGACTCGCCTGCTGCCCGGCCCCGCAGCACGGTGTGCAGCATGTCGTCGGTGATGACGGGGGGTCGGCCGCCGTGCTTGCCCTTGCGGGAGGCGGCGTCGAGTCCTTCGAGGGTGGCTTCGCGGATGCTCTCGCGCTCGGTCTCGGCCATCGCGGCAAAGAACCCGAGCAGCATCCGCCCGGGACCGGACGGGTCGTAGATGCCGGGCAACGGGCCGGCCAGCATCTCCAGCACGAGGCCGTGGGCGGTGAGGTGGTCGGCCAGCGCAGTGAGCTCGGCGGCGTCCCGGCCGAGGCGCTTCATCTCGTACACGGTGAACAGCACGCGGCAGTGCGGGGCGTGGGCCTTGATCTCGCGGGC
>NZ_JBEPAA010000136.1:0-12037 GCF_040298365.1 Kitasatospora sp. NPDC001603 | reverse complement strand
AAAGCTACACGGCCGGCCTCCATCTACGCGGATCGATCATGTGGTTGAAGTCCCTGACCTCAACCACATGATCCGAACCTTGAACAGCTCCTAGTCGCAGTCCGTGGGCATCCCGGCAGCGGGCGGTCGGCCCTGCTCCGCGCCACAGTGCCACTGTGGCGTGCTGAGGGCCTTCGAGTCACGCGAGCGCCGTTGGAGCGGACGACCGTTGGCGTCATGCCCGGCACCGTGTTGGTGGCGGACCAAACGGACATCCCACTGGAAGCACTTCAGGCGTGCAGGAAGCCGGGGTGCCTGCTGGTGGCCACCTGCCTGAACGAGGATGCAGAGCTGGCGGAACTCGCCGACCTGGTGGTCGATCTCCCTCACCTAGATGACGGCACTGCCGCGGCGTTACTCGGCGACGACCTGGGTCTGGATGCCACTGCCTCTGATGCCCTGCGCAGGGCACTCGGCCCCTGGTTCGGCAACCCCGGAACCCTCGTCACCGTGATCGAGGAGCTTGTGGCCGGCAACCGGCTCCGCCCCGTGCACGATCGCATGTGCCTCGCCGACCCCGAGGCACCGATCGCGCTCCCCGCCGATCACGCACTCCTGCGCCGCACCGCACACCTGGGCGGCCCGTCCCAATCGGTCCTCGACGCGGTTTCCGTGCTCGGCACCTGTGACCTCGTTGATCTGCCGCACATCCTGGCCGCTGACCTGTCCACCATCGGTCGCGCGGCGGATGCCCTTGTCGAGCTCGGCGTCCTCAAGGCCGACAACGACGGGCGTCTGGGCGTCCCCTTCCCCGCACTGGCAGCCGCCGGAGCCACCCGCCTGGGCCGGCAGACCGAGCAAGACATGCACCGCCGGTACGCCAGGCACCTCCTGAAAGAGCGACGGCTGGGAAGGGTGGTCGACGACGAACTCCTCGCCGACCACCTCGCGGCCTGCGAATCGGACCTGGCCGGGGCCGACGACCTCTCTGTCTGGCTGGCGGGGAAAGCCGAGGAGGTCGCGGCATACGACCCGGACCGGGCCGCCGCGCGCTGGACGGCTGCCTGGCGCCTCGGTGCTCCCGTCGACCCATTGCGCTACACGCTCAGCACAGGGAGGCACGAGGTGCTCAGCCACCTCCGTGCCGACGAACCCGTCATGGCAGACAGCGCACGACAATGGGACCTCGCTGTGGTGCACATGCTCACCGAACTGGGCGGAGGCGAACCGCTACCCGCCCTCGCCGACGAACTGCCGAGCCGACTGGCAGCATGGTGGACGGGGCGACGTACATCGTGGACCCCTGCCGCGCCCCGCCGCGACGACGGCGAGCGGCTGATGTCCGCCGCCGAACTCAACACGCTCTTCTACGCGCTCAGCGTGCAGCCGCAGCAATGCGCGGACGCGCTGCAGTCGGCGAGGGATCCGCAGGCCTTTTCCATGCGCGACGATCTGATCGAAGCCGGCGCTGCGGGCGATGTCGCCTCCGTACTCGAGATCGTGCTCGGGTCGCGCTATCGCGTGCCGAGAACGGGTGTGATCGCCGAGTACCAGCGGGTCCTGCGGGCCTACATGTCCGCCGACTGGGAGGCCGCCCTCCAGGCTGTCCGGCAGCTGGAGCTGCTGGGAAACGGGAGGAACCCAGCACACCACCTCGCCCGTCTCTACGCAGCAGGCATCCACATCGCGCGCGGTGAACTGCGCCAGGCCGCAGCCTGGCTCGCAACCGTCAGCCGCTCCCCCAGGTTCGCCGTCGCCCGGGCGACAGTCGAAACCATGCTGCTGCACCGGCGCGGAGCCTCGACCGCAGCGCTGAATCTGGCCCGGCGCGCACTGCAGCACGCCCGGCGGAGCGGGTTCAGATCGGGGCAGGAACGCCTGCTACTGATAGCCCTCCAGATCGCACTGCGGTGCGGGGACAAGCTCCTCGCCAAGACCCTCATGAGGGAGATCGAGGCCCTTCACCGCCAGGAGCACTCCCGCTGCACCCGACAGACCCAGCTCCTGGGGCGCGGCCTCCTGCACGGGGATGTGTCCAGCGCCGCCGCGGGAGTCGAACTGGTTCGCGAGCGGGGCCACCGACCGGACCTCCTCTGGGCCTGCCACATCCTGGCCCAGTTCTGCGACGACCCCCGCCACGTCATCGACGAACTGCACGCCATCGCCCAGCACGACGGCCCCTCTTCGCTGCTTCCCGCGCAAGTGGACGCGCTGCTCGGGAAATTCGGTTCGCGCGTCGCCCGCACACCCGGCCGAGTGGCCTTCACCGCCAACGACTTCCAGATCATCGAGATGATCACGTTGGGCTGGACGAACCGTCAGATCGCCATGCGGCTCGGCATCAGCCAGAAGACCGTGGAGAACCACATGACAGGCCTGCTGGCTCGCGCCGGATGCCGCTCGCGCGTGGAACTGGTGGCCGCCAGCCTTGCCGGCAGACTCCCGGAGAGCAACTGATGGCCATGACCGTGTACCCGCGTCTCGGCGAAGCGATCGGCTCCGCCGTCGCTACAGCCATGTCCGGTCGTCCCGGGCTGATCGTCATCGCGGGACCATCGGGAGTCGGACGCACGAGCACCCTCGCCATGGTCAGGAACGCTCTCGGCCGAAGAGGCATGAGCACACTTCGCCTCCCCCTCCCGCGTGACGACCGGAACTTCGTCGGCCACCTCTCAGCTGCGAGAGCACTGTCCCCCTCAGCCGTGCTCCTCCTCGACGACCTCCAACGCGCGAGCCGCGGGACACTCGCGGTCCTGGCCGGCCTCAAGGGGCCGGTAGTGGGCACATACTGCACCCCGGTCCATCCGGAGCACACCGGCCTGGAACACCTCGCACGTACCGTCATCGCCCTGCGCCCACTGGCACGCACCGACAGCGAACGCCTGCTCGCCGCCATGATCGAGGCGACACCGACACCCGAACTCGTTGACGCCCTCCATCACTGCAGTCGGGGACGTCCTTCCCTGTTGCGTCTGGCGGTCGACGCTCACCGTACGGGCGGGTCCCTGCGCATCCTCGACGGCACCGCCTACCTCGCAGGGACCGGCACGTTCTCGGCTCCTGCCCCGAACCACCCCGTGATACAACGTCTGCGGCTCCTGGGACGAGCGGAGTGGGACGTGCTCAAGGCACTGACGGTCCTGCATCCACTGGGACCCGCAGCTGAACAAGTGGTCGCAGATCGGCTTGAGTTGTCCGCCGCGGACCTGTGGAAGGTCCTTGCCCGTCTATCACCCCATATCACCCGCACAGCGGGAACCTGGCGATTCCGGGCGCCCGTCATCGAGCATTGCGTGCGGGAGCAGCTCGGGCCGTGGGAGCGCCAGGATCTCTCAAGGTCGGCTGTCATCGCATTGTGGGGCGAAACCGCCGCCTGCTCGGCCCCCTCCTACCTCCCGGAGCGCCTGGTCGATGCCGGACGCCTCGTCGACACCGGGCGCGCCGGCAACGAACTCCTGGAAGCCGGCCGCGCGGCCATGGTGGACGACCGGAGCCACGCCCAGCGATGGCTTCGAGCAGCGGCCAGGTCCCACAACGATCCTGCGACGCGTGCCACGGCTCTTGCCCTGCACGCCGTGGTGTGCGGAAGCCGCCACGACCATCGCCTCGCGGTGGAAAGCACCGGCCATGTGCTGCGTCAATGCGCTCATCTGATCTCCCCCGATTTGCTCCAGGAGGTCCAGGTGACCCGGCTGGTTGCGCTCGCCGCCAACCGGGAAACGGCAGCACTGCACGCCATCGCCGAGCATCGATCGGGGGCACTTCCCGGTAGTGACGGATGCAGGGCCGTCACCGCAGCGATCGCGCTGTCACTGGTCGGGCAGTGGGCCCAGGCATCGCGGATGCTCGCCAATACCAGATCTGCGTGGTCATCGGCCAACAACACCACCGCCACCTACGGTGAACTGCTCCACGTGGAGACAGCCGTGCTTTCAGGCCGCATGGCGGGCCTGGACCGGCTGGAGAACGATCCCGAGCTGCTGCCGCTGTTCCGAGAACCGCGACACCGACTCACCACGCTCGCACACCTGGCGCGGATCCTGATCGGATTGGGCGAGACGGCACGTGCGGAGCATCTCCTGTCCAGACACGACGGGCACTCGATACCGGTGTCGGACGCCGACAGTGCTCTTATCGGGCTACGCACGGGTCAATGGCGCCCAGCCCTCCGACAATCACGGCTGGCCCTCGCCGACTCCGTTTCCGTCGGCCAACCGATCCCCCACACCGCCCTCATCCATGAGACCACCATGGCTCTAGCGGCCGGCGGATGGTTGCGGCGGGCCCAGGCGGTCATCGAGCAGGGCCGGACGAACCAGGCTGCCGTTCCGTATGTCCTCGACCTGGCCGAAGCCGAGCTCGCGTTGGTGATCAACCACAGGGAGCGGGCCCGGCACCTCCTCGAACACGGCTTGTCGAGCGCAGCTCGACAGAACCTCATGATGACCACCGACGACATGTGGCTGCGCATCCTCCTCCTGTGCCCGGGCAAGTCACACACGGCGCTGGCCGAACTCAAAAGAATCGCGAACCGGATGGGCACCGGACGCACCCGCCGGAACTACCTGCTGGGGCGCGCCATCGTGTGCAAGGACCGTGGGGACCATGCCGTGAAGGTCGCCAAGGACCGCGGTCAGCCTGCCGAGGTCGCGGAGACACTTGAACTGGTGGCGCTGCACGTCGGCTGGGGAAACACCCGCCTCCTGAGAGAGGCCTACGAGATCTACGGCCATCTCGACGCCCTGCTTCCCAGAGCACGACTGCGTCGTCTCATGGCCAAGCAGTCGATCCCCGTCCCCGGCCGGGCGGCAACGGTGGCCGAGACAGAACGGCTGCTGGCGACTCTGGTCTCGGAAGGACTGACAAACCGTGAGCTCGCCAGAGTGCTGCAGACCACGGAGAAGAGCGTCGAGAGCAGGCTCACCCGCCTCTTCCAACGAGCCGGCTACCGGTCACGAGTCGAACTCGCGGCAGCGATGATGACCGGGCGCTACCCCGGAGCCCCACAGCCACACACGTGACCGGGACGACCGCGCCCCGCCCGGTGTGGAACGGGGTGTCGGCGACGGCTGAACCGTGGTTCTGGATCACTTTCCGTGCCAGAGCCACAGAGCGTCACCGGAACCGCGATCATGAAGGGTCGTGGCTGACGACCTCCTCCAAGACCTCTGGCTCCACCAGGCCGCCGACGTCGCGGTCAACACCCTGACCATCCGCGCCAACCGCGTCACCACGACCGGCGACCTCATGTCGAGTGGAGGACACGCTTGCGTAGGAGGTCGCGCGGCCGAACATCTGGCGCTTGAGCATTTTGATCTTACTGTTGTGGCCCTCGACCGCGCCGGAACTGTAGCTCAGGCTGAGACCGGCGACGACTGCGTCGAGGTCCTGCAGGAGGCCGGCGGCGAAGCTTCGAAGGGCTGGGACCTTGTCCTGCTGGACGCGCGCGATCCAGTCCTTGAGCTCTCGGCCGCGGCGGTCGTTCATCAGCTCGGCGAAGGACCTGACGTGCTCGGCGGTGGTGGCGAGTGCCGGGACGCGAGTCAGGATCTCCTTGAGCTGCTGGCCCGCGTCGGTGGGGAGGCGGTCGGGGTGGCGGGTGATCCAGCTGGTCACGTCCCTTACGGACGGGGAAGGCTTCCCGCAGCCGGCGGACGTAGACGCGCACGAGCGCACGATCTGCTCCTGACCGGGGAATCCGCGTTGTCGGATCTCCTCGAACAGGCGCCGGGCGATGGTGTGGCCCTCGGCGAAGCGCTGGTGGAGGTAGGGCTTGTAGGGGTCGAGGATGCTGGTGCGTCCCGTCCAAGCGGCCGACCAGCAGTTCGTCGGGATTCTGCGCGCCGGCCAGTCGGCGGACGGTGCCGCGTGCAAGGCCGAGTCGGCGGGCGACGGCGCGCAGGCTGAACCCGTCCTTCACGAGCGTGTGGACGGCGGCGTGCTGTTCGCGGACCCGGTCGGACAGGCGTCCGGTCCGGCGGGGCTCGGCGCTGACGGGTGGAAGGATAACTGCTGTGGAAGGGCCGGGTGGAGGGGCTGGTTCGGGCAGCAGGGCTCGGTGCTGCAGCACGGTCGTCTCGACCGCGTCGGCGAGGTTCTGCCACAGGTGGAACCGGTCGGCGACGTGGATCGCGCCCGGGGCCCCGAGCCTGGCGGCCTCGGCGTAGGAGGCGGAGCGGTCGCGGCAGACGACCTTCACCCTCGGGTGGTCGGCCAACCACGACCGGACGGTGGCGACCGTGCGGTCGGGCAGCAGGTCAACCGGGCGGCGGGTCTCAATGTCGACCAGGATCGTGGCGTAGACGTGGCCCTTGCGCAGGGCGAACTCGTCGATGCCCACCACGCGTGGCACCGCGGGCGCCGGATCCGGCAGGGCGCGTATCAGCCGTAGGAGCGTGGAGCGGCTCACCGGGACCGCGAAGGTCTCGGCCAGGCGGGAGCCAGCCCGGCCAGCCAGGGCCAGGGCGAGCTGCTGGAGCGCGGTCTGCAGGCCCTGGCTCCGCCAGCCGTGACGGAAAGTCAGCACCGGCGCCTGTTCGACGAACGTGACCCGGGGACAAGCTCGTTCACGGCAGCGGAACCGGCGGACCCGTGACTCGACCACCACCCGCCGCCCGCCCGCCGCCCTGTCGTCCAACCGCCGCACGTAGCTGCTGTGCACCCGGGCCGAGAAGGTTCCGCACGACGGACAACCCGCCTCGTCGCCGGTCGTGGCGGCGTGGACGGTGACGCGGTCGGCGCGGATGGTCAGGGTGTTGACCGCGACGTCGGCGGCCTGGTGGAGCCAGAGGTCTTGGAGGAGGTCGTCAGCCACGACCCTTCATGATCGCGGTTCCGGTGACGCTCTGTGGCTCTGGCACGGAAAGTGATCCAGAACCACGGTTCAGCCGTCGCCGACACCACTCCGACCCCCACTCCCGCGAAGGTCCCGGGACTGGGAGCAGAGATCCTGGGCGAGATACCGGCCGACTCATCGCAGGTCGTCGTGGTCACCGGCGATGGCATCGACAGGCCGACCTCCAACGTCGTGTTGTATCAGCGTGATTCGACCGGATGGCACGCCGGGGCGAGCTGGGCCGCCCACAACGCCCTGTGCGGCTGGAGCGCCGCGCACCAGGGGGGAGACCTCCACTCCCCGATGGGCGTCTTCACCCTGACAGACGCCGGCGGTCTGAAGGCCAATCCCGACACCTAGCTGCCCTACAACCAGTCCTCCCTCTTCACCATCGGCGGCAAGGGCTTCGAAGGGGAGCCCCTCGCCGGATCCTTCGACTACGTGGTCGCCATCGACTACAACCGCAAGACCGGTGTCTCCCCTTTGGACAACACCCGCCCCCAGGGCGACTCAGCCGGAGGTGGCATCTGGTTCCACGTCGACCACGGCGGTCCGACCCACGGCTGCGTCAGCCTGAAGGCCGAACACATGAAGCAGCTGCTGCAAGCCCTCGATCCTGCCCGACACCCCGTGGTGGCCATGGGTGACGCGTCCTTCCTTCAGCACTGACACACGACCGGCCCGAGACCCCCGGGGCGGCTGTCCGCTCCCCCATCGGGCCGAGCAGTCGCCGCCGCAACGGTCTCGGACTTCCGGCGTCTGACGCCTCCACCGATGGGCGAGCCCACCAGGGATCCCGCCTCGGGCCGCACGCGCCGCACGGCCGGCTCGGCCACTCGACGGCACCAGTCAGGGTGCCTCGCATCACCCGGGTCCTGACCGCACAAGGGGATAACCCTCAGCAACGCGGAGATGAAGTGTCCCGCACACGGAACGACAGCAGGACAGGGCGCAAGGCCGAGTCCAACGTGTCAGGCGCAGAACCCCCAATCGGAGTCTTGCTTCGCCGCATCACCAGGCAGACATGCGCCCCCGGCCCGACGCCCCACGTCCGCCCCGGATGTACGAAGGAGTCGGCCGGCCCCCTCGGTTACCGGCTGCTCATGGCCAGTCCCCGTAGCTGAGGACGCATACTGACGATTCCCACGTCGCCAAGTCCCGGGCGCCCGAACCGCATGCTGACAGTGCCCGTGGGACGTGGCTCCGACGGGACAATCGCTTCCACCTCCGTCACCGACGAAGCCGAAGCACACAGAGGCCGAACGCAATTCCGCAGCTCAGAACGTTGACCACTGCGAATCCTGATGCTAAAACAATGCATCACGACCCAGCCGATGCGTGAGTCAGTGTCACAGCAGCTCGTCGAACGCGCAGTTGGTCACGGTGCGGCCGAGGGCTGGTGCCCGACCACGGGTCTCGTCACTACTCTGCGGCCGATCCCGAACTCCTCTGACAGGCGGACCGGACACCACCCGGGCGGGCCGTCGAGAACGGCTTCTCCCGTTCGGGTGTCCCACGCGGACGCTACGTCAGTCGTCACCGCCTGACCTACGCGCCTCGCGAAGTCCGTGACAGAAGCCAGACACTGACCAGCCCCTCTGTGGACTGGGTCCTTGCCATTGTTCGCCGACACCCCCCGGATCTGCAGCCACCGCCGCGATCAGCACCCACCGGGGGCTCACGCAAGCCTCTGAAATCCCGAGCACAATCTAGGGGACCCCGAATGGCCGGATTCATCCACTGGCTCCAAAGTACTGCCGGCGGCCTAATCACTCTGTGCAGCGCAGCCATCGCCGTACTTCTCTTCCTGATCATCAAGGTCAAACTCGAACCCTTCATCTCTCTCATAGTCAGCGGCCTGCTCCTGGCTCTGGCGGCAGGCCTTCCGGCATCGAAGATCATCGGTAGCGCCCTGTCAGGCAAGGACTCCCTACTCGAGACCGGCTTCGGCGGCATCCTCGGCCATGTCGCCGCCATCATCGGCCTGGGTTCGTTCCTGGCAGCGCTGCTTCAAGCATCGGGTGGCGCCGATGTCCTCACCCACCGGTTGCTGTCGGTCTTCGGCGAAGGCCGAGCCGCACTCGCCACAGGACTGGCAGGCCTGATATTCGGCACGCCAGTGTTCTTCGACATCGGCATCTTCGTCCTTGCCCCGCTGATCTACGTGGTGGCGCGGCAGACCGGGAAGTCGATGCTCTTCTACGCACTTCCGCTTCTCGCGGGCCTCTCCATGGCTCACGCCTTCCTTCCTCCCCACCCCGGTGCCGTCGCGATCGCGAGTCTTCTCGGCGTCGATCTGGGATGGCTGATCGCCATGGGCCTTCTGTGCGGCCTCCCGTCCTTCGTCCTGGCGGGCATCGTCTGGCCGGCCTGGATCGGCAAGCGGATCATGGTCCAGGTACCCGACGGATTCGCCCAGCCGGAGGAAGCCTCCGCCGGCGATCCAGCACTCGGTGGTCGCAACCCCGTCCCCCTGAGCACGGTGATGCTCATCATCTGCACGCCTCTCGTGCTCATCCTCGGCGCCACGTTCGGAACCGTTCTTCTGGACAAGAACGCGACCCTCCTGCCGTACCTCGTCTTCTTCGGCAACCCTGTCGTTGCCCTGGTACTCGCGTGCATCCTGGGGATCAGGTTCCTGGGAACACAGAGAGGCATGACCAAGGCCCAGTTGGCCGAGATCGGTGCCGCGGCACTCAGACCCGTGGGCATGATCCTGCTCGTCGTGGGCGCGGGTGCATTCTTCGGTTCTGTAATCGCGGCAACCGGTGTTGGTGCGGTGCTGGCGAAGTCCCTCGCGTCCGCCGGCCTGCCACTCGTGGTCATGGGCTACGTGATCTCCGGTGGCCTCCGCCTGGCCCAGGGTTCGGCGACCGTCGCCATCGTCACCACCGGCGGCATCCTCGCACCCCTGGTGAAGAACGGGTCCTTCTCGCAGCCGCACCTCGCGCTGATCGCGGTCGCCGTGGCAGCCGGCTCGATCGTCGCCTCCCACGTCAATGACGGCGGCTTCTGGATCGTCTCCCGATACTTCAACATCAGTGTCAAGGACACCCTCAGGACGTGGACCGTTCTCGAGACCATCCTCTCCGTCACGGCCTTCGCCGCGTCAGCAGGGCTGAGCCTGCTCCTGTGACGTCCTGATCCGTCCGGGCAACTTCCCGAATCGAGCGCAGGACGGCATCAGCGCTCGCGGAGGGAGCGCGCTACGGAGGCAACACTGCCGCCTGCGCCTCCCATCGAGCTCACACATCCGACCTACCCTAGAAGGCCGCCGGCTGTGCACGTTTTCCGCAGACACCGAACACCTCGGCCCCGGCTCGTTCCTGAACTGGATGACGTCGGGCTGGGCAAGGCGCTGAAAATGATCCACTCGCCCCCGGCCTTCGAAGGCGTTCTGGACATCCAGATCGAAAGCATCCGGCACGTAATCGAGGAGGCTGGGTCGGACTGGGACCGGCGAGCCCACAGGTTCGCGGTGCTCGCGGAGTCGGCGATCCACTCCGGTCTGGCTCGGGCGTGGCGGTCGTCACGCCCGAGCAGTCCCGATGCGCTGATCTTCGAGGCTTGGGTCGAACTGGCCCGAGCACAAGTTGCAGGCCGCTTCCGTGACCCGCAGGTCGTGGTCGACAACTGCTACCGCGCCTCGACACTGAGGCCGGAGGACCCGACTCCGTGGGTCCTCACACTGAGCGTCCTCCGGTTGACGCGAGGCGACTACCACGACGTCTCGAGGATCTGGCATGAGGTGGTCACTCGCGATGCCTGGCACCGCGAGGCGCACCTGCAAATGCTCCGCTATCTGTCGCCCGAGGAGTGCGGATCCCAGGTCAGGTTGCTCGACTTCGTGGATTCCGCCTGCGCGGCGATGCCGCCGTACGTACCAGCCGTCGCGTTGGAGTTGACGGCTGCGGTGGACCACCATCACAGGATCGTCGCCCGCGGCGGGATCGATGCCCTGCTGGCACGGCAGTTCTGGACCTATCCCCGCACGACGGAACTCCTGAACCGCGTCTTTCGGGGCTGGACGGGGCCTGCCGGCCTGACCCACGCTGCAGCGCTGGCAGACCTGAACACCCTGTCCTACGCCTTGGTGCAAGCGAGCCGACTGCGTGAAGCGGGGAAGGTCTTCGAGCTCATCGGCGGCACGGTCACCGCATGGCCCTGGAATCTGGAGGGCAACCCGGTCGAAGCATTCATTCAACGGCAGCAGCGGGCCGTACGGCCCTGAGGGCCCGCCCCGCCAGGTCACGGTGGGGCGGGCCCTGCTGTCCGGACCGTCGTGACCGTGTACCGGGAGTGTGATCCCCGGTCTTACCGTGTCATGCCGGCTCGGCCCTCAGAACTGTCGCGAGCGAATCGAGTGACCTGACGTAGTCCGGGCCCACCGGGGTGAGGACGGTACTCGTGACGCCGGCGTCGAAGAGCTCCGCGAGCCGAGCCCGTGCCTGCGCCGGTGTTCCGACGACGGCGAGTTGACGCACCCACTCCTCGGGCATGTTGCGAGCGAAGTCCTCCGGTCCGGCACTTCGGGACCGAAGGGAGAGGAGTGCGTCGCGAAAGGGAAGCGGAGCGATGTGCGGTCGCCAGTCGTCCTCCGCCACAACGGCCAGGGGTAGACGGGCGGCCTCCAGTGCGACGGCCGGATCGTCATGGACGGCTGCGACGTTGTAGGCAACCACGCGGTGCGGCCGTGCGGGTGCAATGTCCCGAAGTGCGCTGCGGACGTAGCCGGGGGTCACCGGCTCGGCGAGGACGGTGCCGTCGGCCACATGGCCGGACAGCGACAGGGAGCGAGGCCCTCGCACGCCCGCCAGCACGTCAGGTACGGATCCCGGCAGAGACGTCGGCTGCAGGCGCAGTCCGTCGACCTGAACGTAGCGTCCCTTGTAGTGGGTGAGGTTTCCCCGTAGAAGGCCCCTCAGAGTCGTGATGTATTCGGACAGCAGCGTCAGGGGGCTCGAGGGCCAGGCACCGACGCTGCGCATCCACGCCGGCATTCCGTGTCCGACTGCGATGGTCAGTCGTCCCGGGTGGAGCTGTGCGAGGGTTGCCACGTCCATGGCGGCGAACGCGACGTTGCGGGCCCCGGCCGGCATCACCCCGAGGCCGACGCGGATCCGGCTAGGGGCTGTTCAAGGTTCGGATCTTGCTGCGGTTCGATGGTGGGCTGGTGTCTCTGGTAGAACTCCGTGCTGTGGCGCGTTTTGACGTGACGGATGC
>NZ_JBEPAA010000135.1:0-12064 GCF_040298365.1 Kitasatospora sp. NPDC001603 | reverse complement strand
ACGACCCACGGACGAGACTCCCTCTTCCCCACGGACGGACTAACGAGCACATCAACCGACAGTCACGCGACTACGACTTTTGTTAGGACCTCTAAAAGTAACGACTGCGTCGCTCGCCGAAAGAAGGGTGAGCGGATGCGTTGATGTCCGATGATCGCGGGCGTGACATCCCCGCCAACACTGTCCCCGCAACATTCGCCTCTCTCATAAACGGTCCTTTCCCAGAACCGGATCACCGGCAGGCCGGGGAGGCCCTCCAGTCTCCGCCAAGCGGGGCCGGGCAGCCGGTGGCAGAGCTTCAGCCGACGGCTCGGAGTCGTTCGAGGAGTTCGCCGACGCCGGCCGTGTGCGCGTACCGAGACAGCTCCGGTTCGAGGTCGCGCACTGGGCGGTGCAGTGGGGCTGCGTACGGATGCTCGGGGTGTTTCCCACCGAGGACTCGTCCGTGGTCCCGGAGGCGGTGGTCCGCTTCGCCGCCGAGCAGTTGGATGTCGAGCCGGGCGGGTTCGCCGTGCCGGCTTCGCCGCGTTCCTGGCCGCGCTCGACGAGCTGGGCCTGGCGTACGACCCGGCCACCCGCATGAAGGGCGTGCTCCATTCCGTCGTCGAGCGGTTCGCCGGATCGTCTGGAGAGACCATCTCCGCCTTCTGGAGTCGGCGTTCGGTGGCGAGGCGGATCAGTTCGGCGCCGCTGTTCTCCAGCCAGGCGACCATCTCGGCGTCGACTTCACCGCGCGCGGTGAGGCGCGGGGACCGGCCGGGCTCGGTGATGGCCCACTGGTGGGCGAGGGCTGCCAGGGAGCCGCTGGTGTAGGCGAGAAAAGGAGCGGCGGTCCAGGGAGGTCATCAGGGCCTCTCGGAGGGAGGGGACGGCGTTGTGCGGGCCCAGCGGCAGCGGCACCCGTCGGATTCGATGTCGCCCGGCGGACGGCTGCCCGTTCTCCTCAGTTTCACGACGCCCTTCACGCCGCACGCCGTGCGACGAGGGGAAGCTGTCGGCCATCTCCCGTAGCTGTCCTATCGGACCGGCGACGCCATCAGGAAGTGCTGCTCCCGGTTGAGGCGGACCTTGTGGAACCAGTGGGTGACTTCGGCGTTGGACGGCATCACCCGCATGTCCTGCAAGAACATCCCGTGCTCTTCCAACACTCCGACATCGCCGACGATGGGGCGGCTGATGCGAGGGAGACCGCCCGCCGTACGGCCGATCGACGACGAGTCCGAAAGCGCGGAACTCGCCGCACAGCCCCAGTGGGCCCGGAGAACATGATCTCGGCCATCTGGCGAGCATCGGCCAATCCTCCCCTACTCCGGATCGGTGCCGAGTTCAACTGCGAGGTCACGCCCGGGTCCAGAACTCTCCGCGAGCCGTTGCACGGAAGGTCGGCCGCAGTAGTGATCCGCCGTTCAATGGCCGGCTCTCACTGGATGCCGACACCGTGATGGCCCGCTGAGTGTGATCGATCGGTCGTCACGCCCTCCAGGGTCGGTTCGGGTACCTGCTTTCAGCCATTTTAGTAACTGAACGTAGGCATAGGACTTCTTAGGGTGTTCGCCTGGCTACGCTCCTCTCAGCGGACACGTCAGGCCTGGCACCGGGGCCGGCGCGTGATTCCGCCTTCCCCTTTTGCTGCGAGTAGAAGGTTGGGCCGCTGTGACAGCACGCGTGGAAGACGTTCGGAAGCTCCTCGAACAGGCGGCCGCAGGGGGTGTGGTCGAGATTCCGGCGTCTGTCCTCGCCGATCGCGACGCCGCCGAACTCGTGTTCCGCCCGGGTCCCGTGCGCGTTGACGGCGCGCAGGGTGATCCGCAGACCATGGCGGTCAGCGGCCTGGCCTCGACCACCGCCTCCACGTCTGCGGTCCCGGTACGCATCTCGTTCTCCACGGACGGCGAGTGGGTGACCGGCATGCTGGCCGTCGCCGATCTCGGCGAGGACCGGACTCTGGTCCTGGTCGACGGCGCTCCCGCCGGCACCGCGTTGGCGCCCGGGGCATGGGCGCTGGCGGGCGGCCGGGCTCTGCGGCTGGTCCAGCGCGCGCCCGCACCGCCGACCGACCCCGGACGTCTCGACGGCCTGGGCCGCGCCCTGCCGGCGGTGCGCCATCGCGATGGCGCCCCACGCGAGCGCGTCCCGCAAGCACTGGTGACCGAGAACGGCATCCTCACTCCCCGTCCGGGGCCGCACCGCCGCAAAGGAGTGCGGATCCTGGAGGGCCCGTCGGTACGCGGCTGGTCGCCGATCGACGCACCGGGCGGCGAGAACGGGCTGAGCGTCGACTACTACAGCCCACCGCTGCGGATCGCCGGCGCGCTGACCGCGCTTCCGGCCTCCCCGCCGTACAAGGCGGTGGTCGGAGGGGTGCTGCTGGTCGATACGGGGGCCTTCAACGGCTCCGCGATGGGCTCCTACGTCGTCCCGAGCAACGGCGCTGATCCGTCCCTGTTCGCCTACGGCTCCCTCGGCAGCCAGGTCGGGTTCGGGCCGCCGCTGTTCCAGGTGCGCGGCATCTCCGCCGGGTTCGGCTGGAACAGTCGCGTGCGGGTCCCGGCGGCGGACGCGCTGGGCGACTTCCCGTTCCTGATGGCTTTGGACAATCCGGGTGCGATCGGCGCAGACGACGAGGAAGTCGACCCGTTGAGGGTCCTCTCGGCACTGATCGGCGGCGGAAATCCATGGGTACGACCCCAGCAGGGTGACCTCTGGTTCGCCGCCGGCCTGGCCTTCGACTGCTTCGAGACGTTCAGCGGCCGCGCCCTGGCGCTGGTACAGACCGGTTCCGACCTGACGATCAGCCTGCTCGGCGCCGCCGGGATGCAGCTGCCCACCAAGAGCAACAAGAAGATCGCCCGGGTGGAGATCGGCATCGAAGCCACCCTGCGCCCGACGGCCGGGGAGCTGAGCATCGGCGCGGCGTTCACCGAGAAGACGTTCCTCATCGACCCGAACTGCAAGCTGCGCGGCGGCGTGGGCATGAAGTTCTGGTTCGGCAACCACCCGCAGGCCGGCGACTTCGCGTTCATGCTGGGCGCGATCCCCGCAGGACTGGAGCTGCCCGCCCGCTACCCTCGCCAGCAGCCGGCCGGCCTGACCTGGGGCGTCGGCTCCACCGTCAACATCACCGGTAACGCCTACGCCGCGTTCACCCCCAAGTCCCTGATGGCCGGCGGGTCCCTGAACGTCGTCTTCCAGTCCGGCATGCTACGCGCCTGGCTCACCGCCCGGGTGGACGCCCTGCTCGAATGGAACCCCTTCTACTTCGACGTCGGCATGGGCATCCGGGTCGGGGTCTCGGCGACCATCAAGGTCTGGTTCGTCAAGGTCAGGATCTCCGTCGAGGTCGGTGTCAGCGTCCGGGTCTGGGGCCCCGCGGTGGGCGGCGAGGCGGCCGTCCACCTGTGGTTCATCTCCTTCACCATCGGCTTCGGCGCCCACCGCCGCAATAAGGTCCCCGCGCTGGACTGGGGCGGTTTCCAGGGCATGCTGCCGCCGCCGGAGAACATGGTCCGCACCACGGCGATCGCCGGCTACACCGGCGAGGGTGCCCCACCCACCCGCGGCGCGGTCAAGCCGTGGCTGGTCAGCAACGGCGGCCTCACGTTCACGGCCGACACCCAGGCACCCGTCAGCAAGGTCTACCTCGACCAGAGCAGCACCACGCCCGTCACCACCGACAGCACGGTGGACATCCTGCCCATGCACGTGCGGGGCAAGGGCAGCGAACTGCGTATCTGGCTCACCTACAACGGCCAGGCCTCGACCATGACGCCGTGGGGCCGAGCGGTGCTGCGCGGCAACGTGCCCAACGGCCTGTGGGGCCAGGAGCCGGACGCGCCGAACGACGGGATCATTACCGACCGGGTCCTCGGGATCCGGCTTTCGTCGCCGCCGGTCGACCACGGCACCTCCACCGGGTTCCTCGACGAGCAGGCCATCTCCTTCGACCCGATCAACCCCGACGGCAACCAACCCCTCTCCGGGGAGTCGGCCACCGGCCCCGTCCCGACCCGTCCCGGCGGGGTGATCGCCGCGATCCAGAGCGGCATCGACGCCGCCACCCGCGACAGCCGCGCCGCCCTGGCCCAGGCACTCAAAGGTCTCGGCACGGACCTCGGCGTTCTCGACACCGACCTGAGCGGCTACGCGAACGCCATCGGCACTGCGTTCACCGCCGAGCCGATGCTCGTCGCCGGCTGACCGGACGCGCCGCATCGGGCCGCCCGTACCGTCACCCGCTCGCCGGTCCCCGTCGCCGTGCCCGCACCCCTTGCCCAGCCACCCCCGCGTCCTGTCGAAAGGCACGCCCTGTGACCACCACGTCCGAACCCGGTCCTGCGCCGCGCACCAGCGAGCCGGGCGCCGAGCACCGCACCCGCTTCTTCGACCACCGCATCCCCTCGCTGTACGCCGGCCGGTACCGGATCGACAACCGGCAGACCTTCAAGGACCTCGGCGGTGCGGACCGCGTCATCGACGCCACCCCGCAGCCCTTCGACGTCGTTCAACCACGCTTCAGCGTCGACCCGACCGGCATCAACGCACAGTTCCCCGTGCCGGACGCCGTCGGCACCTACAGCCAGACCCTCGCCCACATCAACCTCGACGCCCCCGGCCTGCCCTGGGCCCGGGCGCTCGGCGACGGTCAGCCGGGTGCCGTCCCGTGGATGGCCCTGCTGGTGTTCCGCGAGGACGAGCTACCCGAGGACCGGGACGCGGTGGGCCTGGTCACCACCGGCACCGTGCGCCGGCTCCTGAACGGCGCCCTCGGAAACGGCAAGCCCCCGGCTCTCCCGGCGGACAGCCTGCGCCCCGACGAGTACGAGGAGCAGTGCGCCACTGTCCTCGTCCCCTCCGCCCTCTTCGACGCGGTGAAGCCGCTGCCCGCCGAGATGGGCTACCTCGCGCACCTGCGCGAGGGCGGGCGCCCGGACGCCACCCGCGCCGGCACGGACCCGGAGCCCGACGAGGGCGAACTCAACGCCGTCCTCGTCGCCAACCGCTTCCCCGCCGCCGCGGGCGGGCGCCACGTCGTCCACCTGGTCTCCCTCGAAGGATTCGACCAGTACCTGACCATCCCCGCCCCCGCGGAAGGCCTGCGTCTGGTCTCCCTGGTCTCCTGGTCCTTCACCACCCAACCCGACTCCGGCGTCGGGTTCGGCGACCTCGCCCAGCACCTGGCCACCACCGACGGCACCATCCCGCGCCCGGCGGACGAACTGCGCCTGCGCGTGCCGGCCGTCGGCCCAGCAAATCCGGCCGGTCCGCAGAAGGAGGCCCTTGACCGGATGGCGGGCGGCGCCGTGGCCCTGCCGCAGCGCCTGGAGACCGGCGAGCGCACCTTCGCCTTCTACCGCGGCCCACTCACCGCCCAACCCGCCCAAAGGCTTCCCGACCCGGCTGCGACCCGTCTGGACTCCCCGGGCGAGGCCTTGATCTACCTGCAGCAGTACGGCGTCTTCGACACCGCCTACGCCGCCGCGTTCACCACCGGCCGCACCCTCGCCCTCGCCGACGCCGAGTTCCGCAGCGCCCTGCTGGAGTTCCGCTCCGCCGCCCGGACCGCGGCCCGCCGCCTCGCCTCCCACCCGGAGCTCGCCGCCCGCGCCGTGACCGCACTGACCGGCCGTCACCTCACCGCACCACTGGCCTTCGAGGCCTTCGACCGGCTCCTCACCGCCGACGGCCACGGCGCCGGTGCCCGCCTGACCCGGGCCATCGACCAGGCCGGCCCCCAGCTGCGCGCCGGCCGACGCCGCACTGCGGCCCGCGCCCGCCGCAGCCCCGCTGACGCACGTGCCGTCCTCGCCCAGCCCGGCGTGGCGGATCTGCTCACACAGGCCGCCCCTGACCAGTTCGCCAAGGTCACCGCCTGGCTGGACACGCTGCGCCGCCTGGAGCCACTGAGCCTGTCCCACCTGGCCCCCGACCTCCGTGCACTGCCGGCCGAGAGCATCCGCTTCGCCTACCTCGACGCCGGCTGGGTGCGGGCGGCGGTCGACGGCGCGCTGAGCGTCGGCGTCGGCCACGCTCTGGACGCCGACCTCAACGCCCTCGCCACCGGCGGCGGGCCGGTCCCGAAGTGTGCGGTGCTGATCAACTCCAGCCTGGTCCCGAACTGGCCCCACACCATCGCCACCGCCTACGTGGGGCAGCGCACCGTCGAACCGGTCCGCGATGCCGTGTTCGGCACCGAGGTCCGCCTGCTGCTCTTTCCGGAGGTCATCGACCGATTCGAGCTGGCGGAGCCGCCGCGCGGACTGTGCTTCGGCATCGGCGACCGGGGCACCATCGAGCTGCGCGAGATCACCGGGGACCGGATCGGCCACCCCATGGGCGAGTTCCCCCCACCCCCGCCGGCCGACGACAGCCGCTTCCGGCGTTTCCTGCGTCCCGGGGGCAGGGACGTCCTCAACGTCGACGGCACCGGCGACGCTCTGCTGCCCGCCCTGTCCGAGGCGCACGGGGTGGCACGGATCTCCTCCGCGCAGTTCGCCCTGCAGATGATCAACGCGCCGCAGGCGCAGACCTTCTCCCGGCCCTGAGCGCCCGCCCACCCCTTCACCGACGAAAGGACCCGGGCCATGTCCGTGGACACCACCCTCATCGTGCCGGTAGAGGTTGCAGCCCTCGCCGTCAACCGGCAGACCCGCGACACCGCGACACCGCACGTCTTCCACCGCTGGACCACCAACTTCAAGAACATCGGCGAGGGCGTCCCCCCGGAGCCCACCCCGTTCTCCAGTCCCGAGGAGTGGACCGGCCGGGAGGAGCGCCTCGGCGTCTATCTCCAGTGGGAACTGCCCGCCGCCCTCACCCGCGGCCGCCACGACGAGGAGGAGGGCGTCGGGGACTTCCCCCTGGTGCCCAACCGGTGGCTCGTCGTACGCCACGCCGACAGCACCCGCGCGCTCAAGGCCTGGATCGTCGAGAGCGACTACCTCGACCCCATGAACGGCACCGTCTCCTTCCAGAACCCCGACTTCGACCCCGCCCCCGACAGCGAAGAACCCGCCGCGACCCTGATCGGCAGGTGCCACGAACTCACCGGCCCCTGGCGCGAGCCCACCGACCGCCACGCGCCGTTCCTCACCGCGATCGGCCCCGGACTGCCGGCCTTCTCCGTCTTCCAGCCCTACAACAGCAACGTCTTCTCGATGCACGATACGCTCCTCGACGGCCCGGAGGGCGAACTCCCGTCGCGGGAACGGCTCAGCTACTTCGTCGTCGGCTGGTACGCCCAGCCGGACAGTGACATCCTCGCCGGCCCCGACGACCTCACCGTGCTGCTGGAGCGCCTGCAGTGGACACCGCCCGTCGGCTCCGGCAGCGGCATCCGCTCCTCCGTCTACTCCGGAACGGTCCTGGGCCTGGACTGGGACCTGACCGGCCCCGTCCCTGACTCGCCCTGCCCGAAGCCGGCCGACGTCACCCCGATCGTGTCCAACAGCATCGCCGAAGCCGTCTCGGAACTCGGCGCCCGGGCCGACGGCGAAGGTGCACTTTCCGGCGACGAGGCCGACCTGTTCCGGGCCTTCCTCCTCGGCGGCATCGACGCCCTGGAGGAGCGCGACCGGCCCGAGGCCGACATCCTCACCGACCGCCGTGCCCACGACAGCGCCTTCGGCCCCGTCGCCGGCGGATACCGCTGGTTCATCGGCGAACGCGGCGAGGAGACCGGCCGCACCACCTCCCACGCGGCCCGGGCGGCGGAGGCCGACACCGTCGCCGAGCTCAACCGCCGCCAGGCCGCCCACGACGCCACCGAAGCCGAACTCGACACCGCCCGCGAACACCTCTACCACCTGTGGTGGCTCACCCACCTGTCGAAGAAACCCTCCGACTTCACCGCCCGCATCGCCGACGAGCTCGACCCCGGCTACGAGGACGGCGCAGCCGGACGTGTCGTGGCCCTCGCCCGCGACCTGGCCCTGCAGCGCGCCGAGCTGCCCTGGGGCAAGAGCGAGGCGGACCTGGCGGCCCGCATCGACGCCCTGTACCCGGCCTACGGCGCCCGGGCCGCCCGCAGGCTGATCCGCGTCCCGGCCCAGGACTTCGAGTACAGCGCCGACCCGGTCGTCACCCTCCAGGGCGCCAACCTGCACGCCCCGCTCACCCGCGACACCGCCCTGCCCTGCCGCACCCCCGAACGCCTGGTCACCCGTGCCTCCGGCATCACCACCACCGACGTCGCCGACGTCGCCGCCCAGATCGACCTCACCGGCCAGCAGCCGCCCTGCTTCCCCGCGCTGCTCAGCGAGTTCCTCATCCTCGACCGCGCGCTGAAGACCGGCGCGATCCGGGACGTCACGGGCACCCTGCCCGAGTACGGAATCACGCCGTGGGCGATGCCCTGGCAGCCGCTGTTCCTACTGTGGAAGGCCGAATACTTCCCCCTACCGCTGCGCGACGGCGAAACCGCGCACTGGGACTTCGTCGACGGCTCCCGCTACCAGTGGAAGGGCACCGGAGAGCCCGGCACCCCGCTGATCGTCTCCGGCCGCCAGACCCTCGCCCCCACCGCCGGCCACATCGTCGACGGCACCCTGCAGAGCTACGCCCGCGTGCGCGACCAGCTGCCCGCCGACGCCCTGCGGCACGTGCGCTCCCGGGCCCGCGAAGCGGACTACCTCTCCCAGACCCTCGACGGATTCGGCGCCGCCATCGCCCAACGCCAGCCCCTGGCCGGCCTCCAGCCCGCCGGCGACCTCGCCGCCCTCATCGGCAACGGCGACTACCCCCCGCCGGACCCCGGCGGCATGCCCGCCAGCGACTGGGACGAGTGGCCCGACTCCACCTTCCAGGAGCTGCGCGCCGGCCAGCTCGCCTTCCTCGACCTGGCCGTCGTCGACCGTTTCGGACGCTCCGTCAACCTCATCACCACCTCATCCCACTTCGCGCCCGAGATGCCCGACACCATGCGCCCGGCCCACCCCGTCAGCGACTACGACAGCGACCGCCTGGTCGAACTGGGCCCCCGTCTCCTGCAACCGGCCCGGCTGCGCTTCGACTTCCTCGCCGCCACCACCGACGACGACACCGACCTGACCCCGGGGGCCAACCCCGTCTGCGCCTGGCTGCTGCACAACCGTCTCGACCAGTCCCTCGTCGTCCACGCACTCGACGGTGCCGCGCTCGGCGAACTGCGCGTTACCCGGAACGGCAACGGCCAGCGGGAAGTCTTCTGGTCCGCCCTGCCCGGCTCCCAGGTGACCCGCTTCGAGCAACTGCGGGACATCTCCAAGCACGCCTACCGGCTGCTCAACGCCGTGAAGACCCGCGGTCCGCAGACCTTCGACGCGTTCCGCGCCACCGTCGACCGGGCCCTGCAGACCATCGATCCGGACGGCCCGGCCGACCCCGGCCTCGGTTTCTTCCTCGGCCGACCCCTCGCCCTGGTCCGCACCCGCCTCACCATGGACCTGCGCGGCCCCCTGCGCACCGACGTCAGCTGGCCGAACCTCTTCGACACCACCTCGACCTCGAAACTGCCCACCTACCCCTGGACGATCCGCCTCGGCGAGGCGCAGCAGAGCGACGACGGCCTGGTCGGATACGTCCTCGACGACGACTACGAGCACTTCGAGACGGTCGTCGACCCGTCCGCCGGCGGCGGGGAGTACCTGCGGCCGATCGGCGACAAGCCCAGTCTGGCACTCGACTTCGGTGAGAACAGCACCGCGGTCGCCACCGTGCTGCTGGACCCGCGGGCGGCCGTGCACGCCACCACCGACATCTTCGCCACCAAGAAGGTGTTCGTACCGCAGGAGTTCACCGATCCGGCGATCGCCTGCATGAGCGTGAACTTCCGCACCGGACCGCTCCTGGCCGCCACCACCGCCCTGCGCGGCCCGCAGGGTGAGGGCGAGGAGACCGTCCTCATGCCGACCCCGGCCGGCGTCGTCGGCACCTGGACCTGGTCCGAGAACCGCGGCGGGGACTGGGAGAGGCTGCCGATTCTCAGCCAGGACCAGTACGACCTCCCCCTCGCCGAACCCGAGATCCGCTCCGGCTTCCTCACCCTCGACGACGCCGCTGCCCACGCCCGCACCGATCACTGACAACCACGACCGCCGCCACGCGCCGCCCCACGCCGGGGCGGCGCGGCCCAACAAGCCCAAGGACCAGCCTGTGACCGTCGTGATCCAGACCCAGGACCCCGCCACCGCAGCCGACGATGAGCCGCTGCTGTCGTATCAGATCACCACCATGCCGAGCCCGCTGAAGGCCTCACCGGGGAACCCGGAGGTCCCCGAGGAGATCGGGGAGGTCGTCATCTCCGTCTCCCGGCAGAGCGGCACCCCGGCCGACGTCGAGTGGATCAGGGTGAAGGTCCCGGCCGGCACGATGTCACCCGACCTCGCCACCGACCTGAACAAGATCAGCCCGCGGATCAGCCTCACCGACTGGACCGTGCGGCTGGACTCGGCGGCCAAGGAGTTCGTCTGCGCGCCCACCGGCAGCCACGCACCGATCGGCCCGGACACCGGGTTCACCATCCAGCTGTCCGACATCCCGATCAACCGGAAGGTCGGCACCGCCCCGGTGACCGTCACGGAGAGCGCTCGCACCGGGACCACCGCCTTCAAGGAGAGGAAGGCAATCTTCAACCTGGGCAAGTTCCCGGCCGACTTCTACCTGCGGAACTTCCTGTGTGAGCCCTCCATCATCCAAAACGGCGGCGACGTCAAGCTGACCTGGGAGCGCTCCGCCAACGCCACCTACGAACTCCTCTACGGGGACCTCAACCGGGACGTCACCAACCGCACCGCCCTCGACATCGAAGGCATCAAGTCCGACACCACGTTCTACCTGCGAGGAACCACCGGCGACCCGTCCAACCCCGTCGTGAGGATCCTCTCCACCCATCTCACCGTCATCAAACCCGACCTCGACATCGGCAACCTCATCGTCAACGGCACCGTCCTTGCGAAGGGCGACGTCACCATTGCGCCGGGCAAGCAGCTGGCCGTCCCCAAAGTCGTCGGCAACGGCGGTCACATCGACGTGGGCAGCAGCATCCATCAGTCGTCCGGCGGCATCTCGGTCAACAGCGGCGGCCTGACCGTCGAAGGAAGTGCCACCATCTCGGACGGGCTCACAGCCACTTCGGTGACGGCCCGCAACTCCCTGACCGCCGGCTTTCCAACCGCCGCCAGCGCCTTCCCCGAGGGCATGGCGGGTTTCACGGCCGACATGATGCTGGACGACCGGGACGATACCTACTACCAGTCGAGGCTCACCCCCAAGGCCAACGACTGGGCGATGGTCGACCTGGGAGCCATCCGCCCCCTCACCGGGGTCGAGATCCGCTTCAACGGGAGCATCGTCGCTGGAAGGCTCGAAACATCGACCGATCAAACCAACTGGACCTCAAGGGGGACTCTCACCACCACCGGGGGGGTATACCGGCACCCCATTAACCCTGCAGCCGAGGCCCGATATGTCCGTGTCCTCGTCACCGTCGGCCAGCTCTTTCCGTACAGCATTCGTCAGTTCCTCGCCATCCCGCGAGCTGCCCTCACAGTCGACGTCGACCCGGGCGGCACGCTCGGAAGCAACCAGCCAACCGCTTCCGCCGATGCAACAGCTGTGACGAACAACGGTGGCCCACCGGCACAAGCAGACACGCACCCTTCTCCCACGGAGGCCCCCCTCCCGCCGACAGACGCGGACGCCCAGGACGGAACGGGCACGTAAATGCGGCTGCCAGGAAGGCCGACGCCACCCTGGCACATGCGCCAGGAACCGGCACCACGGTCCTGGACACCCGGCAGCCACCGGCCAAGGCTGCTCCTCTGGCCGGGCCCGGGAGCCGCTCCGCCGCCCTCTGGCGAGCTGGACGTCGCCGGCGAGCTCGGCGATTCAGGCGCCGTCCCGGATGGCGCCGTCGGCTTCGACGGCCGGTGTCCAGGCAGAGGCCGGAACCAGGAGGACGGCCTGGTGGATGACCTCGGTGATGGCCATCCCGGCTAGTGTCCTGCGCCGGAGATCCGTCGGCAGAATCGGGCGAGGGAGTCGAGGATCTCGTCGGCGGTCTTGGTCCAGGTGAACGGTGTGGGGTCCT